>CAYQQE010000020.1:7356-8763 GCA_964419915.1 Candidatus Woesearchaeota archaeon | reverse complement strand
AGAAGCTAAACTATTTGTATTATCTTTTGATGAACTTGTTTCTGGTTTATCAAATAAGGATATAAGAAAATATAGAGAGATTGTTTTTAAAAATAAAAATTAATCATGGATTACGTAAAATGATTGTTTCTTTATAACAGTTTTAAAATATAGTTACTGGTTTGTAATTTTGGAATATAACTATTATATGATGATAATATTTATATAAAAGGCTTAGTTGTTGTTTGCTAATGAGAAAAACATGGGGGGAAATAAAGAGTGATGCTTGTTTTTCTCTTGATATGTTAAAAAAATAAAATAGGAGGGTAAAAAATGAAGAAAATTTTAAGCGTATTAGCTACTTTGATTTTAGTGTTAGGAGTGTTACCAGCAACTTTTGGAGTTAGTACAGGTGGCGGTGTTAATCCTATAATAGAGCCAGAAGAATTTGAACCTTATATCTGGTTGTGTGACAGTAGGGTTGTTACGGATGATTATACTGAGCCTGGTAGATTTAGTGATGGTGGAGAAGAATTATTAGAAAGAATAAACAATTATGCTTTTGAAGGGGAACAAATAACATGGGATGTTTTGGTAATGGATAAAAATGGCATAGAAAAAATAAAAGATGTTTATGTAACTGTTGATGATGAAATAGAAGCAAATTGTAGATTTACAGGAATTTTAGGACCAGGAGATAAAATAGATGATAGTTGTAATGCAAGAATTAGTGAAGAGGAATTTGAATATGTTCCAGAAGGTTATGAAAATGTATTTGCAACATATACATGTACATTAACTGTTGAAACATCTGAATCTATGTATGATGAAGTATGGATTGTACCTGTAGCAGAAGATTTGGATGGTAATGAGGTTGAAGCTGATGAACACGAAAAATGGTTTTTGAACCCAATTTTAGCTTTAGCAGTAAGTGATGAAACTATTGACTTTGAAGATGTAAGACCTGGAACATCTAGTTATTCAAATACAATAACAGTAGGTAATGATGCAGATGAAGGCAGTGGTGTAATGATGGATATGTTTATTTCAGGAACAGACTTTTATGATAGTGATAATAGTGGTGCTAAATGTCCAGACACGAATAAATTAGAATTAGAGAACTTTAGATATTACGCAACAAATGGTGCTTATTCAACTAGTGGTGATGATGAAGTTGATGTAGTTGATGGTGATAGAGATAGTGATGCTGAGGGTTATGTAAACATAGAATATGGTATTGGTTTCAATAATCCAAGTCCGTTCTATGATAATGCAGAGATTTTACAAGATCAAGCAGTAGGCCCATATTATACAGCAAACTTATTAGCTCCAGGAGCAGATATGTCAGTAACATTTAGATTAGACTTGCCATTGCCATGTAATGCAGAAAGTTTTGACACAGGAGACATTTTCTTCTGGGGAGAAGCT
>CAYQQE010000020.1:0-7256 GCA_964419915.1 Candidatus Woesearchaeota archaeon | reverse complement strand
AGTTCTTATAAAAGGGAAAAGAGTTTGGATGATGGTAATTATGAAATAACTTTCAAGGCTGTTTATGGTGGTGAGATAGTACATGATGATGTTAGTTTTGTTGTAGATTCTGAAGAACCAAAGATAAGGAATACAGAACCAAAAAAAGGTTTTGCTAATGGTGAATTTTTAGTGGAATATGATGAAGAAAATTTAAAGAATGTTAAATTGTATTATGGCAATGCTGATTTAGGAACAAGTAATCTAAATATTGCTGTAAGAGAGGATTGCGAATCTGGAAAGAAAAAAACCTGTAAGATTGAGGTTAATTTGAGTGGTTATGAAAAGATTTATTATTTCTTTGAGTTAGAGGATAATTTTAATAATGTAAGCTCTGAACTTATTTATTTGGATGTTGATTTTGGTAAACCAGAATTAACAATTAATACTCCTTTTAATGATAAATACAATGAAAGAAAGGTTTTGTTTGATTTAAGTGTTAATGAGGAAGTTGATCTGTATTATTTAGACCATTTTGATGGAAAAGCAAGTAGGTTATGCAGCAAATGTGATTCTTATACTGATGAGGTTAATTTTAAAGATGGATATCATGATTTGGAAATAATAGCAAGAGACAAAGCAGGTAATGAAGATAAAGAGTATGTTGCTTTCAGCGTTGATACTGAAGAACCAAAAATAAGAAATACAGAACCTAAAAGAGGATTTGCTAATGGTGAGTTTTTAATTGAGTATGATGAAGAAAATTTAGAAGGCATAAGCTTGTTTTATAATGGTAATGAGGAAATTTTGCAATGTGAATCTGGAAAGAAAAAACAATGCATTGCTAATGTTAATCTAGAGGGATATGATGAGGTAACTTATTATTTTGTTGTTAGTGATAGTTTTAATGCTGTAACATCTAAGAGTTATACATTAGATGTTGATATGGAAGAACCGGTTTTCGAGGAATTTGATTATTTAGTAGATGGAAGGTATGTTTATCTTAACATTAAAGTTAGCGAGGAAGTTAATTTAGAGTATAAGGATATTACAGATGGTAGATGGAGAACTTTAAAAACTAGGACAGATAACTATAATGGGAAAAAGAGTTTTAAGAAAGGTTATCATGAGGTTATTGTTAGGGGTATTGATGGAGCAGGAAATATAGTTAGTGAAACATTCAATTTTGTAATACAATAATCTTTATATAATTTAAATTCAAAATAAAAAAAGAGCACGGGGGTTAAAATGAGAAAATTAATTTTTTTATTAGTATTTCTTTTATTAGTTGAAGGACTTTTTGCTGTTCAGTATGATGGTATAAAAAGTAATCCGCAGTGTAGTGATAGTAAGGATAATGATGGAGATGGTTTAATAGATTATCCTAATGATAAAGGATGTTCAGATCTGACAGATGATAGGGAAAAAACCTCTTGTCAGGATGGAAAGGATAATGATAATGATGGGTTAATAGATATGGCTGATCCAGGTTGTTATGGTATACATGATGATAGTGAAAAAAATAAATACTTAATATGTCAGGATGGAAAGGATAATGATAATGATGGATTACTAGATATGGCTGATCCTGGTTGTAAAGATGTTATTGATATGGATGAGACTGATCCTGTGATTGTTTGTGGATCTGGTTCTGGGAAGAATGTTTATTTAACTGTTGATTTTTTGAAGAGTTTTAATAGTGGTACAGGCAATTTAGATAGTAAGGTTTATGCTGATAATGGTGTTGAGGTTTTTAATGATGAACAACAAATTCCTTTGGTTGTTGATGGTGTTCCAGTTATGGATACTGCAATAACTAATGATGTTCCTGGTGTGGCTATACAAAGAGGTTATGGTTGGGTTTATTTTTTATTGCAAGGAAAACATTTGCCAAAAGGCAGTGGTTTGGAAAGTTTGGATGCTAATTTGCATTTTACTAAAGAAATAAAGGGATTTTTTAATAGTACTAAGTTAGAAGAGGTATTGGAAAACCAAGGTGATGGAATTTCTGAGTGGAAGAATCCTAATCAAGATGAGGTAACACCTAATATTGGTAATAAGAAGGCTAGGTGGGTGTCTACTGTGGATACAATTTTTGATGGATTTTACTTATGGTATGACTTTGATGATGTTATTTATGATACTGGTTGTATTGCATGTCAAGATGGAAAAGATAATGATGGTGATGGTTTAATAGACATGAATGATCCTGGTTGTTCAAGTGTAACAGATAATTCTGAGTTAAATCCAGCAGTACAATGTGATGATGGAAAGGATAATGATAATGATGGATTAATAGATATGGCTGATCCAGGATGTTCAAGTGTAACAGACAATAATGAAAAAGATATTGTTTATCAATGTAGTGATGGAAAGGATAATGATGGTGATACATATATAGATTATCCTAATGATAAAGGATGTAGTGATGTAACAGATAATTCTGAGTTAAATTCATTAATACAATGTGATAATGGATTAGATGATGATGGTGATGGTTTAATTGATTATCCTGATGATTTAGGATGTTCAAGTCCATTAGATAACAGCGAGTTTGGTATGGTTATCAATGGCAGTAAATTTGAGCCTTTGTTATGGTCAGATCCAAATTCTAGGAAAGTTTACAAGAGTGCAATGGATGGTAATGGTTTAAGTGATAGAGGACATAATTATGCTTTTGAAGGTGAACAAGTAAAATGGGAAGTTTTGGTAATGGATAAAAATGGCATTGAAAAAATAAAAGATGTTTATGTTTCTATGGGTAAAGTGCAAGGCCCTGGTAATGATATAGAAGCAAATTGTAAATTAAAAGATGTTTTGGTTAAGGGTACAAATATCAATAGATTTAATGCAAAGATTGGGCAGGAAAAGTTGAAAAAAGTAACTGCAGATAACACTTTTGCAATTTATACTTGTTTGTTTACTGTAGAAACACAAAGCTCGATGCATGGTGAACATTGGGTTACAGTAGAAGCAGAGGATTTGGATGGATTAATAGGAAGTTTAGATGAAAATGAATATTGGTTTTTCAATCCTTATGTGAGTATTGGTATTCTTGGAGAATTGAATTTTGGTGAATTAATGCCAGGACATACATTGTATTCAGATACTATTTTGTTGAGGAATGGTGCTGAAGATGGAAGTGGTGTTGAATTGAATATGTATATATCTGGTACAGACTTTTATGATCCAGGTCATAGTGGTGCTAAATGTCCTGTAACAAACAAATTGGATTTAACTAATTTTGGGTATTATGCAGTTAATGGAGCTTACAGTAGTGCAACTAATCCTGGTGCTGATATAGAAGGTTATGATGGTATTGTTTATGGTAATATGGTTAGCAATTCAGAGACAATAATTGGTGGATTACCTTATCAAGCTGTTGTTAATGATAGTAATGTTTTGAATGAAGGTAGTGAACTGAGTATTACCTTTAGATTAAAAGTGCCTGAACCATGTAATGGAGCATTTAGTGATGGAGACATCTTCTTTTGGTTTGATGTAATTTAATTTTTTTCTATTCTTTTTAATATAACCTTTCTATCACAACAATCTTTAAATAGGATATTATAACATAGTTATTATTTTAAAGTGATAATATGGGGGGAATGAAATGAGATTTTTATTTTTAATCTTGGTATTAGTGATTAGTTTACCTTTTGTTAGTGCGATAACTGGTTCTATTGGCAATGCTAAGATGATTCTAAGAGAGGATGCAGGAAAGGAGATTATTAAATCAATTTTAGTTAGAAATGTTAATGATGTTAAGGTTAAAATAGAATTAGAAGTTATTGGAGATATAAAAGATTTAGTAAAATTAAATGAAGATAATTTTTATTTGAATGCTGGAGAAGAGAAAAATGCTGGATTTACAATAAAAGCAAGTGAAGGAGGGACATATGAGGGTAAGATTGTGGTTAAATTTGTTCCTGATGAAGGGAATGCTGTTGCTTTGGCTTCTAATATTATTCTAATAGCTGGTGGTGATAATGTTAAAGGTGATACAAATGTTACTAAAGTTGATAATACAAATAATATTGAAGATATAACTGATGAGAATAATGATGAGTTAATTGATGTTACTGGCGGAAGTGTTGGAAAAGTTAATAAAACAAATCCTTTGATAGGTGTTTTGATTACAACTGCAATAATCTTAATTGGTTTGATAATTGCTGTATTATTCTTAATAAAAGGGGGAGATATTAAGAAAGGTGAGAGAAAATCAAAAAGATAATATTTTTAATATTTATTTTATTGTTAAGTAATGTGGTTTTGGCAGATAATATTGTATATGTTATTAAAAACAATGCTGATAGTAATATTCTAAGTGTTTTAGCTGGATTAGGACATGATGTTGATGTTGTTAAAGTGAATAAGATTGGTAATCTAGAAAATTATGATATGATGTTGGTAGGTAATGAGGATTTTAATGATGTTGAGGTTAGTAAAATACCATTGTATGATATGCCTACTTTATTTATTAATTCTTATGATTTTTATAAGTCTATAAACAATAATTTTGGTTTTTCTTGGAATAAAGGAACAACAAGCAATTATAAATTAAAAGTAAAAACTAAAGATTTTGTAACTAATGGTTTAGATGATGTTTTTAGTGTTTATAAAAGTAAGGGAAATGTTTATTATCTTAATGGCAGGAAAATTGATGGAATAGTAGAGGTCTATGTGAATGGACATTGGTATGGAGACACTGTGGTTTATAGTGTTTTACCTGGAACTGTTTTTTATAACAACAAGATAAATAAAGATAGGGTTTTGTTTTTTGGTGCTGTTGAAAGTGAGAAATGGAGTTCTAGTGGAAAAAAATTATTTGAGAATTCTGTAGATTGGGTTTTGAATGGTGGTGATATTGATGAAGATGGAATAAGAGATGGTGATGATAATTGTATATTTGTTAAAAATCCTGGACAAGAAGATTTTGATGGAGATAATATAGGAGATGCATGTGATAGTGATAAAGATAATGATGGTTATGAAAATGATTGTAATGATTATGATAGTGAAATACATCCTGGTGCTGTAGAAATAATTGATGATATTGATCAAAATTGTGTCAATGACAGACCAATTTTGGTTGGAGAGATTGAAGATTTAAGTTGGAATGAGGATAATAATTTAATTGATGAAATTAATCTAAATAATTTTTTCAAAGATTATGAAGGTGATGTTTTAGATTTTTATGTTTATGCTACTTCTGATAAAAAGGAAATAGAAGTTGATATCAATGATGGTTTGGTTAGTTTTTATATTAAGGATGATTGGTATGGTGATGATTGGTTAATTTTTGGTGCTGATGATGGTGAATTAAGTGAAAAAAGTAACAGAGTTGATTTGGAAGTTAAAGCTGTGAATGATAAACCTGTTTTGAACAGGATAGATGATATGGTTATTTTGGCAGGTGAGGAAATTGTGGTTAGTTTAGAGGCAGAAGATGTTGATAATGATGTTTTGGTATATGGTGTTTCTGGTAATAAATTTAATCAAGAGGATAATGTTTTTACATGGCAAACAAGTTACAATGATATTGGTAAGTATAATTTTGTCTTTAGTGTTAGTGATGGTGTATTAAGTGATACTGATAGTGTGAATGTAGAGATTTTAAATAAAATTTTTATTAATGAGATTTCTTTAAATTGGTTGGAGCTTTATAATCCTAGTAATAATTATTTTAGTTTAAGTGGATGTGTTCTAGAAAATAATGATAATGTTTTTAGTTTAAACGGATTTTTGAAACCTAAGGAATTTGGGGCTTTTGATTTTGAATTGGCAAATGGTTTTGTTAAGTTAGTTTGTAATAAAGAGCTAGATTATGTGGAATTTAATATTGAAGAAGGAAAAAGTTATGGTAGAGAACATAATGGTGATAATTTTATTATCTTTGATAATCCTACAAAAGGTTTGAGTAATGATGCAGATGTTGTTGCTCCTCTTGTTAATTTGATAAGTCCGGAAAATGATGCTTTTTTTGATGTTAATAGTGTTGAGTTTAGATATAATGTAAATGAGGATAGTGAATGTAAAATTTATTTAAATGATGTGGAATCTGGTAAAGAAAATGTTGAATCTGGTGAATATAACTTTGATGTAATTAATATTGCTGATGGAGAATATGAATGGTATGTTGCTTGTAGCGACGGAAATAATATTGGAATAAGTGAAAAAAGGAATTTTGAAGTTAATGTTCAGTATGAACCTGTTTTGAGTTTTGTTGATAATATAGAAGTTGATGAAGGTGAACTTGTTGTTATTAATGTTATTGGTTTAGATAAAGACAATGATAAATTAAATTATGTTTTAGATGATGATAGATTTAATCCTGTAAGTGCAGAATTAAATTCCGGAGAAAGTTTTGTTAGCAAATGGCAAACTGGAATTAATGATGCTGGCGAATATGTTGTTAATTTACAAGTTAGTGATAGTGTTTATGTTTTGGATAAAACAATAAATGTTAAAGTTAATGATAAGAATTTGTTACCTGTTGTTGAAATTGATGATGTTGAAATTAATGAAGGTGAGAGTAAATTAGTTGATGTAAATGCCTATGATGAAGATGGTCAAATAATAAAAATTAGTGTTTTAGAGGAGAAAAATGTTAAATGCAGTATCGTTGATGGTAAATTAAAGATTGATGCTGTTAAGGATTTTTATGGTGATGGGAAATGTGTTGTTGAAGTTGTTGATAATCTAAATGGAAGGAATAAGGATGAGGTAAAAATAAAGGTAAATGCTGTTGGCAGTTTAAGATGTGCTGATAATAAAGGATTTTTATGTTTAGAAGATGAGGTTTGTAGGGATAATGTAATAGATGCAAGAGATGGTGTTTGTTGTAGCATAAAATGTTCTGAGGTTATAGAAAAATTAGATTCTTGTAAAAAAACAAGCGATGTTTTTGAAATTGAGATTGTTGAACCTGATGAAGATGATGATTTTTATGTTGGTGAGGAAATTGAAGTTAAGATAGAAGCTGTAAGTGATAAAAAATTAGAGTTAGATATAAAGGGTGTTTTGTTTGATTTAGACGAAAAAGAGGATGTAAGCAAGGATGAAATTGATTTAAAAGTTGAGGATGAAGAAGAAGATACTTTGGTTTTGGAAATACCGTATGACGTTGATGAGGATAATGATTTTATATTGCATGTTAAGGCTGAAAATAAAGACGAATGTTTTGATGATAAAATTGAGGTTGATATAAAAAGGAACGAACATGATTTGTTAATTAAGAATTTAGAAATTAATGGTGGGAAATGTGATGAGATGAT
>CAYQQE010000019.1:7396-8925 GCA_964419915.1 Candidatus Woesearchaeota archaeon | reverse complement strand
GTTTCTTTAGTTAGTGGAATTCTGCCTTACCCTGGTGATAGTTTTGGAAATAATCAATATTATCATGTTGTTTTTGATGAGGAAGGAGAGGCAAGTGTTGCTGCTAGAATTGATTTGACTAATACTGGAAAGAGTGATTTGAGTTTCTTTACTGTTGAAATTCCAGGAAGTATTAGAATGGTGAATGCTGTTGTTGGTTATAGGGAAAAAGAAAAAAGATGTATTTTTTGGGAAAAAGATGAATGTGTACAATGGGAAGAGTATTATGGGTATAGAGAAACGTATTATACTTTGGATTATAAAAGTGAGATTATTGGGGATAATGTAAGGTATGTTTTTAATTTGCCTAGGAATGTTAGAGAACAAGAAAGCGTAAAAATATTATTGTATTATAAAGTGATGGGTTATGTTAAGAAAAATTTAGGAGTTTATAATTTTAAGTTTAGCACAATAAGAGAAGATTATGATTTAGAAAGAATAAGAGTAGCGGTTGATGTTGTAGATGATTTATTGTTAGAGGGCGGGAAGGCAAAGACAAATTATAATTATAATTATTTTGAGGGTTTTAAAGGGGCTGGTGTGGAAAGTGCTGAATTGAGAGGCTTTTCTGATTCTATAATGTGGATAGATGGTTATGTTAAGGAGACTTCTGGTTTAGATCCTTGGGAGAATTTTAGTGTTAATGGAAGGTATAGTAATAGTTGGGTTTTGTTAAAGATTAAAAAAATATTAGGAAGTTTATTAGTTGTTGGTCTTTTGTTTTTGGTTTTGAGTTTTATTGTTAGTAAGATGAAAGTTAAAAAAGTTGTTTGGAAAGTTGTTTTAAGTAGCTTTGGTAGTGCTTTAGGAATGGTGTTTGTTTGGTATTTTATGTTTTATTTTATGAATAATGTTGGTAGCTTTGTTGGTTGGCAATTTCAACAATTTTTTATGATGTTAATGTTGATGGTTGTTGGGTTAATTATGGTTATTTTGTTGTTTGGTCCTGGTTTGTATTTTGGGATTAGATATAGAAATGCGGGTTTAGGGATATGGTGTTTTATAAGTACTATAATATGGTTGGTTGTGTTTAGTATTGTGTTTATTTTATTATTTGGTGGTTTAAGAGATAATGTAATAACTCCTATGTATAAGGGGGTTTTAGAGACCGTAAGCGTTTCAAAAGAGATTGGTTGATTTATTTATTTTTAATCAATTTTTCAATTCTTTTTAATTGTTCTTGTATTTGTTCTATTTCTCTTTCTGCTTTTCTATCTATCTGGTAATCATATTGTTGTCTTACTCTTTCTCTTTCCATTTCTCTATTCTGTGACATTAAAATAATTGGTGCTTGGATTGCTGCTAAAGTTCCGAGAACGAAATTTAGTAAAATGAATGGATATGGGTCCCATCTGTAGATTATCATTAGTATATTAAAATAAATCCATAAACCCATGAAGATCAGTAAACCAATAATAAAAGTCCAACTACCAATCCATGATGCTGTAAGATCTGCTGCTAATTGTCCAAGAGTTAATTTTTGTTTTGGT
>CAYQQE010000019.1:0-7296 GCA_964419915.1 Candidatus Woesearchaeota archaeon | reverse complement strand
TATATGAAAAAAAAGGTGTTTCGGACTGAGTACATCGGTCTGCTCATTTTAACTGTGATTATTGTTCTTATATTTTTTATGCCTGAGAAGAAGAGTACTGGGATTACTGGAATGGTGGTAGGTTCAGATTATAAAGTGATTGCAGACGTGGTATGTAAGGATGGAAACAGTGCAGGTAGGGGGATAGGAGTTATATTGCAAGGAACTCCTGAAAAAAGATATACAAATGAGGATGGTGTTGCTGAGTTTATTTTGGGTTTGACTGGTAATGAGCCACAGACATATAGTTTGGTGATTGACGGTTGTGTTAATTGTGTACCAGTAGAGGTTTATGTACCTAGGGGGTTTACAGGAGATATTAGAAAAAAATTAGTTTATGAAGAGTGCTCTTCTGGAGAGCCTGGCATTGGAATTGCGCATGTTTTATTTGGAGTAAAAGACAAAGATACAGGACAAAGAATAAATGATGCTTCTATAAAAAGCACAAGTTGTAGAATTGTAAAGGTAGAAAAGATAGTTACTGGTATGTATAATTATGATGTGCATATTGAGATTGCTGGACAAGAAAACTGTATGTTTAGTATAAGCCGTAATGGTTATAATCCATATAATACAAATATATTTCTGTCTGTTGGGGATGTTCTGAGTAGGACTATTCTGCTTTCTTCGACAAGCAATCTGCAACCTTTAAAGTTTAGTTTGCAGGGTTCAATAACAAGTAATGGCATACCTATTGCAGGAGTATCAGTAACTGCATACAAAAAACCTGTTGGATCTGGAACTTATAGAACAGTCAGTTCTGATGAAAATATTAATTACAAGATTGAGAACCTTGATATTGGAGATTATATAATTGAGGTTATTCCTTCAAGGGAATATGAAAAACCTGATTTAATATATATAAAAAGTTCAGATATCCTCGGAAATGTGTTTGATTTGGATCTTGAGTTGACAGAAAATCCAGAAAAAACCATTGTAAAAGGATTGGTTTTGACTGAGGATGGAGAGCGTATTCAAGGTGCTGAGGCGTATGCAATAGCAAGGGTTGGTATTTTAAAGCGTCAGAAGATAATAACTACAATCAAGCAAACCCGTAGTAATGGAAGATATGATCTTGTAATACGGAATCCTTGTGAGCATGACTATTATGCTGTTGTCTTAAAAATGTTTGGAAATATTCTTGTAACTAGGCAAATAAGTCCTTGTGGGCAGGAACTAATGGAAGTTAATTTTCAGGTTCCATCCAGGATTGTAAGTGGTGGTGATGTTCATGGTGTTGTAACAGACAAAAATTCAAATGATTTGATTTCAAATGTGGTTGTCAGAGTAGAAGGTGAAAGTATACTAGGTGATTATATTGGAAAGGAAGTTTTGACTGGCGACAAAAAAGAAGACAAGGGATCTTATAAGATTTTCTTGCCTCCAGGAACATATGGAATTAGTGCTTATCATCCAAGCTATGAAATCATGAGTGGAACAATTATCATAACAAAGGGTGGAGAAGAGGTTAATTTTGCACTTGTGCCATTAGAAAACAATATTTTTTCATGTCTTAATTCAAGGGATTGTACTAAAGATGTAACTCCTGGTGGTGATGATTGTGGAATTTGTGTAAGGGATCAATGTGTTAAATCAGACAGAAAGCAGGTAGAGGGTGAAGAATGCGAAAAGCACTGCCAGTGTTCAGGAGATATGTATTGTGAAAAGCCAGATATTAATTCAAAAGGTGTTTGCACAAAAAATTATTGTGAAAAGATAATTGATGCAGTTGACAGCTTGCAGGGAATTCCTTATTACAGCGGAAATGACTGCTCTGGCTCATGGGATGATCCAATAAGTTGTGGTTGTGTTGGATTTGTCAAGCTTGTGATGGTTCATATGACAGGACTTGTTAATGACCCTATGTATGGAGATGGAATGCAAATATGTCCTAATGCAATCAGTAATGGGTTTGCAATACCTGTTAGTTTAAATGATTTAAAACCAGGAGATATTGTTTCAATGGGTGGTTCTAAGGAAATGGTTGGGCATGTAGCAATATATGTGGGTGATTTACCAGGGAAATTAGGAAAATGGTTTGCACATTCAACTCCAAGGCATGGTTCATTTAAAGAAGATGGAGTTCAATATACTACATATCAGCAGATGGAAATTGAATATTTTGGGAAATATGGTAATGTGCAGGCCTGTAGATTTAAAAATGTTGATTGCCTGAAAAAGGTTCCAGATGATGGTTCTCTTGGGCAGAACTCAATTTATGGTATTGTTGCTGATGAAAATGGACAACCAATTAAAGATGTAAAAGTTAGGGTTTTTGTAGGGACTGAGCAGAATCCTGGATTTATAGGAATAATGGCTCAAACAAATGATGAAGGGAAGTATGTTGTTTATAGTATTGGAACTGGAGAATATTTTGTAAAAGCAAATCATTTTGATTATGATGCATCTGGACTTGTTCAGGTTTTATTTCCAATAATAAAAGGAAGCAGGGCTCAGAATAAAAAAATTGATTTTGTTTTAGTAAAACCAGTACCTAAATCTCAATCAATAGAATTTCCTCCTGAAAAACCAGTAAAGGGACAGAATGTTCAGACAGTTGCAGATACATTTAGAGAAAGCTATTGCAATGGTAAGTATCAGCTGGTGCAGTATGGTGCGCGTCCAATCAAGCCAAGAGCAGAATATTATGCTCAGAGTAATAATAACATACCAGTCGAGCTTTTGGCAGCAATTGCAAGTCAGGAGAGCGGAATGGCAATTAATGGAAAATGGTTGACTGGTGCTGGATGCTATCCAGATGGAAGTAACTGTCCAAAGGTGTTTGATATTGATGGACAGTTAGAGTCAACTGCAAAAGCGCTTAAAGCAGCATACCTTGGTGAGTGGGATATATATAAAGAATGCCAGCGTTATAGTAATGCTGATAAAAGATGGCGGTGTATTTTATGTATCTATTTTGACAAGTCCAAATGTGATACAACAAATGATTTATATAACCAAGACAAATATCCAAGTCAAGTTATGAGTTTTTATTATGGTTGGAAAAACATTAAATGCAGTTAATTTTGTTATTACTTAATAACAAAACATTTATATAGTTCTTTTTGCATATTTGATATTAAAATGCCACATTCATACAATACAAAAAGTAATGGAAAAGATATTGAAGTAATCATAGATGAGAGAGATCAGCAAGGTAGTCCTCTTGATACTATGCGAGCTAGAGGCGAACATATTAAAAAAGACCCTGTTGACGGGGTTTCAGAATATGTAAAGGACTGTGCACACGATAGATATATGACTGTTAAAGAGGTCGGACATTATATGGCTGATCATCCTAGCCTAGCTTACGGTGGAGTAGGAATGACTGTTCTTCTTGGTTTGGGTTTATATATTGTAAGACTATCAAAAAGAAAGTGAAAAGATTTACAAAATTTATATTGATTAAAGAGGTGTATTCTATTTACTTTTTTCTAAAAATACTTTACACAATTTTTTTCCATAAGTTTTAAAAAGGTTTTTTGATTTATGGGATGTATGGAATCAAGTGAAATAAAAAAAAGATATATAGAATTTTTTAAAAAGAAGGGACATAAAGAAATTCATTCTGCTTCTTTAATACCTGAGCATGATCCAAGTGTTTTGTTTACAACTGCTGGAATGCAACCTTTGGTTCCTTATTTATTAGGGCAAAAACATCCGTTAGGGAAGAGGTTAGTTAACAGTCAGAAGTGTTTAAGGACTGGTGATATAGAGGAAGTTGGAGATGAAAGTCATTTAACTTTTTTTGAGATGTTAGGAAATTGGAGTTTAGGTGATTATTGGAAAGAGGATGCGATAAAATTTAGTTTTGAGTTTTATACTAAGATTTTAGGTATGGATAAAGAAAAATTATGTTTTACTTGTTTTAAAGGTGATAGAAATAGTGGTAAGGATAAAGAGAGTTATGAGATTTATAAAAAATTAGGTATTAAAGATGATAAGATATTTTTTTTAGGTAAGGAGAATTGGTGGGGTCCTGTTGGTGAGGAAGGACCTTGTGGTCCGTGTTCAGAAATATTTTATGATACTGGAAAGAGAAAATGTAGTGAAGATTGTAATCCTTCATGTAATTGTGGGAAATATATTGAGATAGGGAATAATGTTTTTATGGAATTTGATAAGGAAAATAATAAATATTTAGAATTAAAACAGAAGAATGTTGATTTTGGTGGTGGTTTAGAAAGAATAGCTATGGTTTTGCAAAAAAAAGAAAGTGTTTTTGAGACTGATTTGTTTAAGGATATTGTTAAAGAAATTGGGAAAAAAGTAAAGAAAAAAGATGTTCGCGAAAAAGAAATAAGAATTATAGCTGATCATTTAAGAGCTGCTGTTTTTATTTTAAGTGAGAATGTAAGACCTTCTAATGTTGAGCAAGGTTATGTTTTGAGGAGATTAATAAGAAGGGTTATGAGATTAATTAAGTTTTTAGAAGGAGGTTCAATTTTAGATATTGCTAAGGTTGTTATTGATAGGTATAAAAAAGAGTTTAAAGAATTGGAAAGACGATTTATTTTGGATTATTTGAAAGATGAGAAGGAGAAATTTGAGAAAACTTTGGAGAGAGGATTGAGTTATTTTGAAAGGGAAATTGGAAAACAAGGAAAAGTTTTGGATAAGAATTTTGTTTTTACTTTATTTGCTAGTTATGGTTTTCCTATTGAAATGACTAAAGATTTAGCTGAAGAAAGAAAAAAGAAAGTGAATGAGGATGATTTTTGGAAAGAATACAAGAAACATCAGGAAATTTCTAGGAAAGGAGCTAGCAAGAAGTTTAAGGGTGGTTTAGGTGATATGTCTGATGAAGTTATTAAGTATCATACTGTTACTCATCTGTTGTTGTTGGCTTTAAGAGAGGTTTTAGGTAAGGTAAATCAAAGAGGAAGCAATTTGACTAAGGAGAGATTGAGGTTTGATTTTAGTTTTGATAGGAAGTTAACTGATGAAGAATTGAAAAAAGTGGAGAATAAAGTTAATGAGTATATCAAGAAAGGATTAAAAATAGAATGTGAGGAGATGAGTTTAGAAGAAGCAAAGAGAAAGACTAAAGGAATGTTTGAGCACAAGTATGGTGAAAAGGTTATGGTTTATACTATAGGTAAATCTGTGGAGATATGTGGTGGTCCTCATGTTGAAAATACTAGGGAGTTAGGCAGGTTTAAGATTGTTAAAGAAGAAAGTATTAGTGCTGGTGTTAGAAGAATAAAGGCTGTTTTAGATTAATTATAAAGAATTTAATTTTGCTTCTATATCTTTTAGTTCTTTTTGAATGCTAGAAATTGGTTGTTTTTGGAATTTTTTAAGTGGTTTTGGTTTTAGTGGTCTTGGTCTAAATGGTTTATCTTCTTCCTTGATTGTTTTTGATTCTTTATATCTTGTAATTTTTACTTCTGGTAATTCATTTTGCAGATTATTAGAAAGATTAATTATTTGTTTTGATATGGTTCTTAGATTTTTTATTGTTTTTATCTTTTCTGCTCTTATTTTTTTAAAGTTTTCATGAAATTGAAGTAACTGTGTTGTTTCTATAGCTGTTTTGAGTAATTCTTTTCTTGTGTCAATAGGAGAATCTAATTTGATATGTAGTGATTCCATTATTTGACCTCAAATAATCTTTTATCTATGTTTAGTAATTTATCTTTTATACTTTCTAATGTTTCATGCCAATGAGCCATTTCTTTGTCTTCAATTCCTTTTAGTTCATTTAGTTTATTCATAGCTGCTTCTGCTTCTTTTAATTTTACCTTTATCTCAGAAAGAGTGGAAATAGCATTTTTATATTTCTCTATTTTAACAAAGATTGGTTCTTCTGGAATTGATTGTTTGATTTGTGGTGCAATTCTTAATGGTGGTAATGGTGGTAATTTTGGGATTCTTGGTTCGTATCTTGGTTCATATCTTGGGAATTCTGGTTCTTCTAATGGTGGTAATGGTGGAAGTTCTGGTAATCTTCTTTCTCTTTTTGGGAATATCATATGGTATCTCCTTTTTTAGTTAATTTTAAGAATAATCTGGATTTATTAAAACTTTCTTATTATTTTAATGTAGTGAATAATAGTTAAATAAAAAGATTTTTAAAGTTTGTAAATAATAGATACCAATTATGGCGGATAAAAATAGGTTTTTTGAGGAATTAGCAAGAGAAATTGCTGGTAAAGATGGGGTTAGCGTATTGGATAAATTGAAAGGTAAGGTAGATATTAGTGAGTTTAAATTAGCTGAAAGTTTGAAATTAGGTATCAATTATGTTAGGAATATTTTGTATAAATTTCATGAGCATAATCTGGTTTCTTTTTTAAGGCAGAAAGATGTTAAAAAGGGCTGGTATATCTATTATTGGACTTTTGATGAGATAAGAGCAAAGGAATTGTTAATCAAATTAAAAGAGAGGAAATTAGAGGAGATGAAGAGGAGGTTGGAGGAAGAACAGAGTAGTGTGTTCTTTGTTTGTCCTGATAAGGATGTTAGATTAAATTTTGAAGATGCTTTAGAATGTGGTTTTAAATGTGAGGAATGTGGTGCTATATTGGTTAGAGAAGATAACAGTAGGACTATTAAGAATTTAGAGGAAGTGATTGGACGATTAGAGAAAGATTTAGGTGTTATTAGGAATATGAAGGTGGAAGTTGTGAAGAGGAAGATTAAGAAAATTAAAGAGGTAAAGAAAGTTAAGAAGAAGAAAATAAGAAAGGAAATAAAGAAAAAAATAAAGAAGAAAAAGCCAATTAAAAAGAAAAAGATCAAGAAAAAAATTGTGAAAAAGAAATTAGTTAAAAAAATTAAGAAGAAAGCTAAGGAAAAAATCGTGGAAAAACCTGGAAGAAAAGAAAAAAGAAGGAGATTATGGGGTTTACTTAGATCTTGAAATGAGATTTTTAATGTTTGTTGAAAATTAAGGTCCAAATAAAACTTTGGAACCGTCTAATGGGGGTAAAGGTAGCATATTAAAGATAAATAGCCACAAATTAATCTGTTTTGTGATTGCTAGGAAAATCATTTGATTTTTCTTTAGATTTTTACTATAATTTAAAGTTAAATGAGCTATTAAGAATAATGATAAATTAATAAATGGTCCTGCGAAAGCAATTAATCTGTAGGCTACTGAATCTGAGATTAAAGGTATTTGAACAAAACCTGGAACTATTAAAATGAATGGTGAACCTATTGTTTTTAAGATAATTGAAATTGCTGCTAAGATTAGAGTGAATGTTGAGGAATAAAAAGCTTGGAATGTTGCTGAGTATCCATAGAAAATAG
>CAYQQE010000018.1:0-9638 GCA_964419915.1 Candidatus Woesearchaeota archaeon | reverse complement strand
TATTTTCTATTATATGTTCTTCTAGTTTTACAACATTATGGGCAAGACCATAAATTGTGTGCATATCCATTTCTTGCCATGTTTTGTTGAATACTTTTTCAAAAGTTTCACGAATCCATTGAGTCATAACTAATCTATTAGTGAATGAGTAATTAACAGCTGCTTTCATTGCAGCAAAATAATCTTGACCTTCTTGTGATGTGGTTGGAGCACATGCAAGTTGTTTATCTGGAAGCCATATGTTATATTTTTTAACTGCTCTTTCTTGTATTTTTAGATAATCAGAAGCAATTTGATGTCCTAAACCTCTTGAACCGCAATGTAAGAGAATTAAAACTTGATTTTCATTTTTTATACCTAATTTTTGTGCAAATTCTTTGTCAAATATATGAGAAACTTTTTGTATTTCTAGAAAATGATTTCCTGCTCCTAATGTTCCTAATTGTTGTAAGCCACGTTTTTTAGCTAGATCTGAAACTTTGGAAGGATTAGCACCTTGCATACAGCCATGTTCTTCTATATTTTTAATATCATCTTTAGTACCATAACCATTTTGTACAGCCCAATTAATACCTTTACTTAAAACATCATCTAGTTCTGAATATGATAACTTTAATTTTCCTTTGGAACCAACACCACAGGGAATTGCTTGAAATAGAGAAGATACTAATTCTTTTAGTTTATCTTTAATCTCTGAATATGTTAGGTTTGTTCTTATTGAATTGACACCGCAGTTTATATCAAAACCACACAAACCTGAAGAGATGATACCTTCTTTTTCATCAAATGCTGAAACAGCACCCATTGGTAAACCATAGCCCCAGTGCATATCTGGAAGGCCAATAACAGGTTCTATAACACCAGGCAGACAAGCTACATTTGTTAGCTGTTCGATAGCATTATCTTCTATTGCTTGTAAGATTTTTGTGTTAGCTATGATTTTAGCTTTAACACGCATTTTATCTCTTACTGTTTTGTTTAGTTCCCATTCATAGTCATTTAATTTTTTTAGTTTTTCTTTCATGGTTTTAAAGAATTAGTTAAAATTTAAATAGTTTACTAATAATTAATGTTTGATGTGAGATTTATTCCTTCCGTGTTTTCTTCCTCTTTTGTTCTTTCTGTTCTCTCTTTTTTGGTGATCAGTTTTAGGCGGTATGTATATTTTTAGTTTTTCTTTTTTCTCATCTGTGGTATTTTCACTTGCTACTATTAATTCTGGTTGAATGTATGATATAAAATGGGGTTGAGGAAATGTTTCACATTTTTGCTCTAATCTTTCTGTAGATAAATCTTTTTCTTGGAAATATATTAAATCTATTTCTTCTCTTTGTTTTCTACTCATTAAATAAGCCATATAAATTGAGTGATACCCAAAAATATTTAATAATTTCTGTTTTAAACTGTATAATATAGCACAGAAAGGTTTATTAATAGACTGGTTATTTAAATATAAAAGGCTAAAAGAGGTTATAATGTTAAATGATATTTTAGATTTTATACAAAATTTCTTTTCTAGTTTATTTCAGAAGAAGAAACATTTGAAGATTGGGGTGTATGGACCTCCGAATTCTGGAAAGACTACCCTTGCAAATAAAATATGTCAAGATTGGTTAGGTGAACAAATGGGTAGAACATCTCATATCCCTCATGAGACAAGAGAGGTCAATGTTAAGGAAGAGATTAATATGAAATCTAATGGTAGGGAATTAACTTTTAATTTGATTGATACACCTGGTATTACTACTAAAATTGATTATGAGAACTTTATGAAGTTTAAGTTGAGTGCTAAGCAAGCAAAGAAAAGAGCTAAGGAAGCTACTAAAGGTGTTATAGATGCAATAAGGTGGTTGGATGATATGGATTGTGTTTTAGTTGTTTTGGATAGTACATTAAATCCTTATGATCAGGTTAATATTACTATAATCGGGAATTTAGCTGCTAGAAAAATACCAGTTATGGTTGTTGCTAATAAAACAGATTTAAGGAAAGCAAATCTTAAGAGAATAGAAAATGCTTTTCCACAATATAAGGTTGTTGGAATAAGCGCTTTGAGGAATAAAAATATAGAGGATTTTTATCGTAATTTATTTAAGTTAGTAAGATAAACTTTTTCAAAAAAGTTTGCAAAAACAGGAGGAAAATTTAATAATGATAAAAAAGGTGATAAAATGTTAACTTTACAATTTATACCACATCATGAAATTGAGAATTTGAACTCTGATGCTAGAATAAATAAATTATTAGAAATTGTTAAGGGAAATGAAATTGTTTTGTTAGAGGGAAGATTAGATACTGAGGAAGAAACCAAATTAATACAAAGAACAATGGAAGAAATAAGTTCTGTTTTTAAGGGTGTTGAATTATGTACTATTTATCCTAGTAAGAGAAGAACTAAGAAATTAGATGTTGGTAATTTTATTAAAAATGGTTTAACAAAAATGTTGTTAGGAAATAAAGAGGGTTTAACTATAATCGGTCCGGCAACTATTGTTAAACAGATTAAAAGAGATCCTAGAAAAATACAATTGTTAATTAAGACTAGGAGGAAGAGGTAATGCCTCATCAATGTGTTAAATGTAGTAAGTTATATGAGGATGCTAGCGATGAATTATTAAGGGGCTGTAGTTGTGGTGGTAAGTTCTTTTTCTTTATGAAGAAAGAAAGTTTGGAGAAAAGAAAAGTTGAGGTTACTTTAACTGCACAAGAGAAAATACAAGTTGAGAGGGATGTGTTAAATATCATTGGTTTGGAGGAGTTGGATGCTCCTGTAATATTAGATTTAGAAACTGTGAATGTTGTGAAACCAGGGAAATATGAAATTGATTTGGTTGAGTTGTTTAAAGGAAAACCATTAGTTTATAAAATGGCTGATGGGAAGTATATTGTAGATTTGGGTAGTGCTTTTAAGAAGGATTAATTATTTTCTAAAAATTCTTTTATTTTTGTGTATGGTTCTTTTGTTATTTTTATGTTTAAATCTTGTGGAAAACATTTTAGATAATTATTCCAAGCATATCTTTCATCTAGGAAAATAATAATCCCCTTGTCTGTTTCTGATCTTATACAACGTCCGGCATTTTGTAATGATTTAATAATAGCTGGATATTTATAACCATAATCCCAACCTTTGTTGAATTTTAAATCATAATATTCTATAAGCTCTTGTGTTTCTAGGTCTGGTTTTGCTAATGGTAAACCAATGATAATAACGGCTTTTAGTAAATCTCCTAGTAAATCAATACCCTCTCCAAATGAGCCAGAGGAAACTGCTAGTAAAATAGCACCTATTTTTTTGTAGGTTTTGAATCTTTCTAGCATTTCTTCTTTTTGTTGTTTTGTTAAATCTGGAATTTCTTGGAATATTGTTTTTTTAGTTTTGAATTGTATAAATTTGAAAACCTGATCTTTTATTTGGTAACTAGGGAAGAATATTAAAATGTTGCCTGGGATTTGGTTTGTTAGAGATGTTATGATATCTGATATTTTTTGGAACATCTGTTCATTTCTTTGAGTAAATTTTGTGGTTGTTATTGGTATTATCATGCTTAATCTATTCTCTTTTGGAAAAGGTGAGGGGTATTCTTTTGTTTTTGAATTATCAAATCCTAAAATGTCTTGGTAGAAATCAATAGGTGATAGTGTTCCAGACATGCATGTTATGAAATGGGAATCTTGAATTATTGGTTTTAGAAGTAAAGATGGATCTAGACAATGATAAGAAAGTTGAATGTAAGGTTTACCTTTGTATGATATTCCTTTTGTAAGTATTCTTGCAAAACCATGATCAGGACCTTTCCATGCTTCTAGGAATGAGGCTATTGAAAGAAGGTATGATTTCTTTTTTTCCTCTAAAATTGATTCTGATGCCTTTTGTAAAGAAAGGATTACCTCATTTGGATAAATGAATTCTGATTTTTCTATTAATGTTTCTTGTTTATTTATTGGTGTTTTTTTAGATAAAGAAAGTAGATTTTTTTGAATATTTTCTAATTCTGTTGTAGGAAAATAAAACTTTTTTGCTTCTTTTATTGCTCTTTCTATTGTTATTGTTGATAATGTTGATGTTAGTAATTCACGAGCTCTTCTTGGTAGGTTGTGTGCTTCATCGAAAATAATTATTGAATTTTCTAGAGATTTGTTTGCTCTTTCGAAAATTATTTTTCTTATTGTTGGTGAAAGGATGTAGTGATAATCTGCAATGATTATTTTTGCTTTTCTTGCTAGAATACATGAGATTTCAAATGGACAGAAATCTTTCGATAATTTACAGAGCTCTTCTACATCTAAAGGATTAAGTTTGGTTAGATTTTCTAATAATAGGTTTTTTTCTATTGATTTTGTTTTTGATTTTAGATAATTAGAACATTCGTCTTTTTCTTTTATGTCTTTGCAGTATTCATAAAATTGTGATGTTGTTAAGGATGAGATATCTTTTATAGGACACATGTGCTGCTTTCCTATAAAATCTACTGCCAGGAATTTTGTTTTGTATTTTTGTTTTATTAGTTTTAAGGTGTTAATAGCTATTTTGTGTTGTGTGTGTTTTGATGTTAGGAAGAAGATTGTTTTATTTGTATTTAGGGTTTTTGAAAGCAATGGTGCTAGGATAGATGTTTTTCCTATTCCTGTTGGCGCGTGCATTAAGAAATGTTGTTTTTTTTCTAAAGAGGTTAATAAATCATTAATCATTTGATCTTGGATTTTTCTTATTTCTGGATGTGGGAAGAGAATTTGTTTTAACATAGAGAAAAGAGAAGATTCTGGTTTATAAAGATTGTTGAACTATGGATTCTAGAAAAGATCTCTTATCTATTTTTTGTAATAAACTAGCTAATCTTATAATGATTTCTTCCATGTCATCTGGATTATTCAGATTTAGAGACTTTGGTAAATTTTCTGTTTCTTGTATTTTTCTTCTAAATTGAGTTTCTGCTTCTTTTAGGTTTTTATTTTCTGCTATTATATCTCCATATTGGATTACCCATGTCTTTTTTCCTTTTTTTAGAAATCTATTTACTGGATAGATTATTTTGTTTACTCTAATTTCTGAATTTGTTTCATACATTTTTTATTATAATCTTTCTTTCTCTTGGTCCATTTAATTCAAATAACATAATAGACTGCCATTGACCTAGTTGTAATTTTGAATTTTTAACTGGTATGATTTCTGAAGGTCCTAGAATAGATGCTTTAATATGAGCATCTGCATTATTGTCTATTTTGTCATGCCTCCATTTTCCTGCTGGTATTAATGAATTTAAGGAATCTATTAGATCTTGACAAATATTTGGGTCATAATTCTCATTTATAATAATAGAGCAAGTTGCATGTGGAGTGAAAACTAAGATAGAACCATTTTTGCTTTTAATTGAATTTTGAATTTTATCTGTTATATCTATTAGTTCTTGTTTTTTAGTTGTTTTTATTGTGAATTCCATTTTGAAAAAGTTTATATAACATGATATTAATAAATGTTTTTATGGATTTGGATAAGAAGTTGGAAAAGTATTTTAAAGTTACGGAAAAAGCTTTGGGGAAAGTGAAAATAAATGAAAAAGTGAAAATAAATATTAAAGAAAGTGCTGAGGATTTTTTGGATATGGCTGAAAGGTATTTTAAGGATGCTAAGTATTTTAGAGACAAAGGTGATAAGTTAACTGCTTTTGCTGCTTTAAATTATGCTCATGGTTGGTTGGATGCTGGTGCTAGGTTGGGTTTGTTTAAGGTTAAAGATGGAAAATTATTTGTTTTGAAAAAGTAAAGTTTTTAATAAGAAAACATTTTATTATGTTAAAAAGAGGTTAGAAATGAAAACAATAGTCATTAGTCTTGGTGGTTCTGTTATAGTTCCTGATAAGGTTAATTATGATTTTTTAAAGAAATTTAAGAGAGTTATTGATAAATTTAAAAATTATAAATTTGTTATTATTACTGGTGGCGGAAGTACTGCTAGGAAATATATGAAGGCTTTGGAGAAAGGTAATTTTAGTGAGAAGATATATTCTTTAATAGGTATTGCAAGTACTAAATTGAATGCAAGGGTTGTTGCTGGTTTTTTTAGGTATAAAGGTGAAATTCCAGATTCTATGATTGATGTTAAGAAGAAACTGAAAAGAGAGAAGATAGTCGTTTGTGGTGCTTTAGGATACAGAGAAGATATGACTACTGATGGAAATGCTGCTGAATTAGCTAGGTATTTAGGAAGTGAGTTATTTATTAATATTACAAATGTTAAAGGTTTGTATGATAGGTATCCTAGAAAAAGAGGAGCTAAGTTGATAAAGCAGATAGATTTTAATGATTTCTATAAAATTGCCAAAAAGATTAAATTTAAGGCTGGACAACATTTTGTTTTGGATCAAGCTGCAGCTGAAATCATTAGAGAAAGTAAAATAATGACTGTTATTGTTGGTGATAGTTTAAAAAATTTAGAGAGTTTGTTGAAAGGTAAAAGATTTATAGGAACAGTTATTTGTTAGGAAAAGATTAATATAGTTTGGAGCTTTGTTTATGTTTATGCTTATTATTGTTACTGGATCACCAGGATCTGGAAAAACAGAGGTTGCTAAGGAAATAGCTAAAAAATATAATTTAAAGTATTTAGATGTCAATAAATTAATAAAAAAAGAGAAATTAAGTTGTGGTTATGATAGTAAAAGGGAATGTAAGATTGTTGATGTTGGGAAATTGAAAAGGGTTTTAGTTGGAATTATTAAAAAAGATAAGAATTTAGTTATAGATTCTCATTTGAGTCATTATTTGGATAAGAAATATGTTGATTTATGTGTTGTTGTTAAATGTGATTTAGGGGTTTTAAAAAAGAGATTAGAGAAAAGAGGATATGGTAAGGAGAAAATAAGGGATAATTTAGATGCTGAGATTTTTGATATCTGTTTGGTTGAGGCATTAGAGAATAAACATAAAGTTAAGGTTATTGATACAACGAAAGGTTTAAAAGATTTGAAAATTTAATTTTGTAAAATGATTGATATTATTAAATTTGATGGTAAAGGATTTCATAAGAATTTGGGTTTTAAAAGAGTTTATTATTTTAAGGAATTAGAAATTAAAGATGGTGAAAGGAAGAATTTTGAAAATAAGAAAGTTGATATTATAACTGGTTTAGAAAAAGAAAAAAAAGCAGATCATACAAAGTTTAGGAATTCTGGGTTGAACCATGTTTTGTGTAAACTAGCTAAAGAGAGCGGAATAACCATTGCCTTTTCATTTAATGATATTTTGAAAAGCAAAAATATGTTAAGGGGTCAGGTTTTAGGTAGAATGATGCAGAATGTTGGATTATGCAGAAAATATAAAGTAAAAATGATAGTTGCAAGTTTTGCTGAAGATAAATATGAAATGAGGAATGTTAAAGATTTAATTGCTTTTGGAAGAACAATTGGAATGAATCCGGGAGAGGCTAAAAAGGCATTAGAATTTAAAAAATGATAAAAAGAGGTTTGGTATTTGTAATATTATTTTTAGTTATACATATTGTAAATGCTGAGAAAGTCATTGTTGTTGTTAAGGAAAATGATTTTTTAGGTTTTAATTTGAATTCAGAAGAGAAAGTTTTGAAAGGCGTGGAGTTTGAGAAAGAAAATGATTTTGATGAATTGAATGCTTTTTCTGGTGAGATTGATAAAGAGAATTTAGAGAGGTTAAAGAAAAGAGATGTTGAGGTTTATGAAGATCGAGTTTTTAGTATTCTTTTAGATGGTTCTGTAAGGCAAATAAATGCTTCTGTGGTTCATGATTTAGTTGCTAATGGAAATATAACTGGTAAAGGTATTGGGGTTTGTATTATTGATACTGGAATTAATTATTTGCATGAGGCTTTTGGTTGTACACAGGGAACTTATAATAAAAATTGTAGGATTTTTGGTTATGATTTTGTGAATGGTGATGAAGATGTAATGGATGATAATGGTCATGGAACTCATGTTAGTGGTATTGTTGGTGCTAATGGAGAGGTAAAAGGTGTTGCTCCTGATAGTAGTATTATTATGATCAAGGCTTGTAATAATAAGGGAGTTTGCTATGAAAGTGATGTTATTAATGGCATAAATTATTGCAGGGATAATAAAGAAAAGTATAATATTTCTGTTATTAGTATGAGTTTAGGTGAAGGTGTTTATAATAGTAATGATTGTCCTACTTATGGTTTATTAGAAGATGTTATGGGCTTGGCTTATAAAGAAGGAATTTTTATTACTGCTTCTTCTGGGAATGAGGGCGTTGTTTCTGGAATTGCTTATCCTGCTTGTTCTCCTAATGTTACAGCTGTTGGTGCTGTGGATAAAAAAGATAAACTTGCTGATTTTGGGAATATAGTTCCTCCTTATTTGGATAATGTAGGCAATAAAAATAATCTTTTAAGATTGTTAGCACCAGGCGTTAAAATATATTCTACTTTTGGTGATTCTTATACAACTAGTAGTGGGACTAGTATGAGTACTCCACATGTTGCTGGTGCTGTTGCTTTGTTGAAACAATATAAGAGTTATGAAGATAGTGAAATTAGTAATATTGAATTAGAGAATGTTTTGAATGATACTGGAAAACCAATATATGATAAAGAAAGCGATTTTACATTTTCTAGAATTGATGTTTATAGTGCTTTGTTGGAGATAGATGAGAAGAAACCTGTGTTGAATGTTTGGAAAAATCCAATAAAGATTAATGTTAAAGATAATGTTAGTTTTTTTGCTGATGTTGAAGAGGTTAATTTAGAAAAGGTTTGGTTGGAAATTGATTTTGAAAATGAGAGTAAGAATTATACTAGTGATGAGGTATTGGTTGGTTCTGAAAGATTTTTTGGTAATCAAACAGTTAAATGGAAATTCTATGCTGAAGATAAAAATGGAAATGTAGGAAATTCAAGTTTAGAAAGTTTTGTTGTTGGTAATAATTTAAGACCTAAAATTATTCATTATGATCCTGATAAGAGGTTAGATATCAATGAGAACGAAACTGTTGAGTTTAGAATAAAGGTAAAAGATTGGAATAACGATAGTTTATTTTATGAATGGTATTTGAATGGTGTGAATGTTAGTAATGAACAAAATCTTAGTTATTATTTTAATTTTGATAGTTTTGGAATACATAATATAAGTGCTTTTGTTAGTGATAGTGAATTAAATGATAGTATGAAATGGGTAATAAATGTTAGTAATGTAAATAGAGCTCCTGTTTTGGATATTGAAAATTTAATTGGAGTGATTGGAGAATGGTTTGAATATGGATTAAAAGGAGAAGATTTAGATGGTGATAATTTGAGTTATTTTAGTGATAAGAAATTTTTTAAGGTGAATGGAAGTTTAGTTAGGTTTTTTGTTGAGAATATAAATGATGGATTTGTTAATGTAAGTGTGAGTGATGGCAACTTAATAGGTAGTAAAGTGATAGGTTTTAATGTTGATTATAGACCTGTAATAATTAGTTATGAGCCGAATAAAAGTGTTAGTGTTTATGAAGGGGTTTTAGAATTTAATGTTGTGGTTAATGATAGTGATGATGATGTTTTATTTTATGAATGGTATTTGAATGGAATTAATGTTAGTAATGGACAGAATTTTAATTATAGTTTTAGTGAAGGAAGTTATAATGTTAGTTTTTTTGTAAATGATGATGAG
>CAYQQE010000017.1:0-9744 GCA_964419915.1 Candidatus Woesearchaeota archaeon | reverse complement strand
GCAGTTATAGAAGGAGTTTTAATTAGAAATGAAAATAAAATTGGAATTGCAACATTAAAAAATAAGAAAATAAAAACTGTTTTATGGAAATTAAAGGAAAGACCAAAATTTTTGAGATTCTTTTTAATAAGGGGAATTTATAATTTAATAGAGACTTTAATAATAGGTATTAAAGCTTTAAATTATTCTGCTGATCAGCAATTAGAAAAAGAAGAAAAAGTTAGTTTATTACAATTGATAATAACTTTAATTGTTTCTTTAGGTGTAGGTATTTTAATCTTTAAGTTTTTTCCACTTTTTTTAACTGAAATGTTGAACAGGATATTTCATTTAGAGAATAGCGTTTTATTTGCGTTGTTGGAAGGTTTTTTAAAATTGATAATATTTGTTTTGTATGTTTTGCTGATATCGAAAATGAAAGATGTCAAAAGAATATTTGAATTTCATGGGGCTGAACATAAAGTTGTGAATGCATATGAGAATAAGGATTTAGGGAATGTTAGGAAATATAGAGTGGTACATGAGAGATGTGGTAGTGCTTTTGTATTTTTGGTTTTGTTTTTAACTATTGTAGTTTATTCTTTTATTCCTACTAGTTTTGATTTATGGGAAAAATTAGTTTATAGATTGTTGTTATTACTTCCAATTATTTCTTTGGGTTATGAGATTCTGAAGTTTAATAGCAAATATCCTAATATTATTAGTAAAGTTTTGGTTTATCCTGGTTTGTTGTTACAGAAATTAACTGTTACAGAACCTAATGAAGAACAAGTGAAAGTTGCGATGGAGGCTTTGAAGAAGGTTTTAGGTTAAAAGTATATTATAATATATAAATCTTTAAATATTACAGAGATCTTATATTTTGAATGTATTATTTAGTTTCAATTACAGAAAATAAATTTAGAGCACATACAGAATTTAGTAGATTAACCTCTTTTGGAGAGAATGTTTTAGAAGAAAGAAATGTATTAGGGACAGATGTATTCAAAAAAAGATATAATTCTTATATTGGGACAGGTGATGATGGAAGACATTATTGGGATTGTAGTAGAGATATTTTAGGAGAGGTTATTAGTAAATTAATAGAAGGTTTGCCAACAGATATTGAAGTTACGGTACAGAAATTGAATCTATCAAATTTACCTAAAAATTTAAGGAACATTATTGAAGGGGTTTGTGACCAGTTAGGGCTTGGAGAGATTTATGACTTGTTAAAGCATGGTTGATGAAATATTAAATTAATCTATTTTTGTTTTCTTTCATTAATAAAACTGCTGTGCTTTGTTCTTTTTGTTTGATAATTTTCCAATTTAGAATTTTTGCTATTTGTTTACTAAAATCAAGAACATCTTTATGTGAGGGCATATTTTCTTCTTTTAGTCTTTTTCTTGAAGATCCAACCCACATATAACCTTTAATTTCTAAGAATTGGGGATTTGCTATTTTTATTAAAGATGCATATTGTTCTGGATTGCACATATTTAAATTTTTAATAGCTGTGATTCTTATACAAGTTCTTGTTTTTAATTTAGACATTATTTTTAAACTTTTAAGTAATCTTTGCCAATGATCTTTTAATATTGGATTATCTATTTTTTTGTAGATCTCTTTGTTTGGAGCATCTAAAGAAATGTAAAGTTGAGTTGGTTTTAGGTTTTTTAGTTTTTCTGGAAATAAACCATTTGTAACTAGGAAACTTTTTATGTTTCTTTTTTTTAGTTCTTGGATTAATTCTTTTAGATATGGATAAAGAGTTGGTTCTCCTGCTAGAGAAATAGCAAACAAAGATGGATTGTATGATTCTTTTAATTTTTTGGGGTTTGTTTTTTTATTACCTGCAAAACCTATTAAAAGTTTTTTTTGTTGTTTGATGCAGTTGTCTATTATTTGCTTTGGTAAGTCAATTGAATTTTTTAATTTTGAAGATGTAAAACCTTTTGTATATCGCCAACAATATAAGCATGAATTAGGACAAATTAAACAAGGAGTCATTTGGCAACATTGATGTGATTTAATACCATAGAAATCTTGTTTATAACAAACGCCTTGGTCTTTTAAAGATCTTTTTGTCCAGTTGCAGATTTTAACTGCTGAATGATTTCCTGTTAGTCTGTATTGTTGTTTTTCTAGTAAGTTTTTTTGAGTTTTGGTTAGCATAAAAAATAGAAAAATTTAGGATTTAAAAAGGTATTTGAAAATTAAACTATAACAACAAAAACTATTTAAAGGAAACCTTAACTTTATAAGGTAAAAACTAAAAAAGAGAGTAAAATGGCTTTTATAGAGGAAATAAAAATTCACGGATTTAAATCTTTTCCTAAATTAACAGAAATACCGTTTCAAAAGGGTTTTTCAGCTATTTTAGGAGCAAATGGTTCTGGTAAGACTAATATTACTGATGCTATTTGTTTTGTTTTAGGTAAAACTTCTGCAAAGCAGATGAGGGCTGAGAAGTCATCAAATTTGATATATAATGGTGGGAAAAAAGGTAATCCTATGAAATTTGCTGAGGTAAGCTTGTTTTTTAATAATGAAACTGGGATATTTCCGTTGGAAGAGAAACAAGTGAAAATAAGTAGGGTTGTTAAGGATAATGGTAATTCTGTTTATAGATTGAATAATAATGTAAGGACAAGGCAGGAGGTTGTTGATTTGTTGAATGTTGCACATTTGAATCCTGATGGTCATAATATAATCTTACAGGGGGATATTACTAGATTTACTTTAATGCCACCAAAAGAAAGAGGAGAATTAATAGAGGAAATTGCTGGAATTTCTGTTTACGAAGAAAAAAAGAATAAGGCTATGTTGGAATTAGAAAGAGTACAGGGAAAATTAAATGATGCTAATATCATTTTAACTGAAAGAGGAACTTATCTGAAGGAATTGAAGAAGGATAAAGATCAGGCTTTAAGGTATAGAGAATTAGAGAAGAAAATTAAGGGTAATAAAGCAACTTTGATTTATAGTAAAATAAAGAAAAAAGAGGATGATAGAAAGGAGTTAGAAAATAAAATAAATTCATATAAGAATGTTTTAGATAAGGTAAGTTCTAAAGTTAAGGAAGGTTATGATTCAATATTAAGTAAAAGGGAATTAATAAACAAATTAAATTTAGAAATTGGAAGGAAGGGTGGGTCTGAGCAGATAACTATTGCTAGGGAAATTGATAACGTAAAAACAGAATTGATTAGAAATAAGACTAGGTTAGAAACCTGTAAAAATGAAATTGAAAAAATAAAAACAAGGGAAAAACAATTAAAAGTTAATGTTGATGAAATTGAGAAACAAGATAAAGAAAAATTAGGTTCTGTAAAAGAATTAAAATTAAAGTTTAAGAAGATAAGTGAGGAATTAGGAAAGAGATTAAATGAGGATTCTGTTTATGCTGTACAATTGGACAAAGCAAGAAAGAATTTATTTGAAAATACAGAGAAGGTAGCACAATTGAGGATTAAAAGTTTGAGTATAAGAGAGGATGTTTTTGAGGGTGCTGCTATAAAAGAGGTTTTGAAGCAAAGAGGAATTCATGGTATTGTTTCTGATTTAGGTGAGGTAAATAAAGATTATTCTTTGGCTTTATCTGTAGCTGCTGGTTTAAGAATCAAGAGTGTTGTTACCGAGGATGATGTGGTTGCTACTAATTGTATTAGAATGTTAAAAGAAAAGAAACTTGGTATTGCTACATTCTTACCTTTGAATAAAATTAAGAAGAAATTTGAGGTTCCTAAAAATTTATTAGACAAAGATGGTGTTGTTGGTTTGGCTATTGATTTAGTTAAGTTTGATAATAAATATAAAAATATTTTTTCTTATGTTTTTGGAGATACAATTGTTGTAGATAATTTGGAAACTGCAAGGAAGATTGGTATTGGAAGAGTAAGAATGGTTACTTTAGATGGGAGTTTAGTAGAGGTTTCTGGTGCAATGGTTGGTGGTTATAGAAGAGGGAATTTAAGGTTTAAGGAGAAAGAAGCTTTGAGTGAATTGAATAATTCTGAAATAGAGATTGAGAGATTAAGGAAAGCTATTTCTTTGATGGAGGATAAAAGAAAGGAAAATGAGAAGAAGATAGAAGAGTTGAGGGATATGAAGGTTGGTTTAGAGGTTGAGATTAAAAACACTGATTTTCAAATAGTTGATATTCATAAATCAGAAAAAGAAAGAACAGAGGAAATTTTGAAGCAGAATAGAAAGGAAACTGAGGAGTTTAGAAAAGAGATAGAGGAATTAAATAACAAGATAAGAGAACAGGAATTAGTTTTGAAACAGGAAAGAGGAAAAGAGAAGAGGTATTATGATGAATTTAAGAATTTGAATATTAAAAGAGATAAATTAAATGAGGAAATAGGGAAGTATGAAAGTCGTTTAGGTGCTGAACAAGGAAAGGTAAAAGAAATTGAAATGAAAATGAATAATATTTCTATTGAAAAAGCAAAGGTTGTAGCTGAAATTGCTGGTTTAAATGAAGAGTTTAAGGGATTTGAGAATGAGCCAATGAGAAGGAATGTTTCTTTGGATGAATTAAAACAGGAGATTAATGAATTTGAGAAATTAATGGAGAAAATAGGTAATGTTAATTTAAGGGCTTTGGAGATTTATGAAGAAATAGAGAAGGAATACAATGGAATATTGGAGAAGGTTAATAAATTGCAGACAGAGAAAGAGGATGTGTTAAATTTGATGAATGAGATTGATGGTAAAAAAACAGAATTGTTTATGAAAACCTTTAATGAGATAAATAAGACTTTTAGGGCTATATTCTTGGAATTAACAACTAAAGGAGAGGCGATGTTAGAATTAGAGAATGAAGAAGAACCTTTGAAAGAGGGCGTTGATATTAAAATTAAATTAAGTGGAAATAAATATTTTGATATTAGGAGTTTGAGTGGTGGCGAGAAGAGTTTAGCTGCATTAGCTTTTATATTTGCTATACAAGAATATAATCCTGCTATGTTTTATTTGTTAGATGAGGTAGATGCTGCTTTAGATAAGGTTAATTCTGAGAAATTAAGTAAGTTGATTAAAAAATATTCTGGAAATGCACAGTATATTGTTATTAGTCATAATGATGCTGTAATTTCAGATGCAGATCAGATTTATGGTGTTTCTATGAAGAAGGATGGGAAGTTTATATCTCAGATTGTGAGTTTGAAGGTTTAATCTGTTTTTTAAGCAGCAATAAGATTTTCTATTTGTAATGTTTTTAAGATTTCTGGATTTCTTTCTTTTACAAATAGGATTTCTACCCCAATCACTTGGTTTTTCTTATTAAAATCAATTATGGTATTTTCATCTATTTCTTTTGTGTGATCTACATTTTCTTCTTTAAGTTTAATATACATAGCATCTGCATCTGGATCGTATCTTATTTTCATTTTACAAAGTAGGTGGTAATAACCTTTATATACTTTTCTTTTGTGTAAACAACTTTTAATGTTTTTCCATTTAATTTTTTAGTGATATAATACTTATATTTTACATGTTTTGTTGTATCTGGAGATTTTATTGCTTCTTCAACCCATATCTTTTCTATCTTACGGTCTTCTATCTGTTCTTTAGCATGGTTTGTATAGAGTATATTCATCTTTTTATAGAAATGTTTTTATAGTTTAAATAAGTTTGTGGTTTCAATAATATTCATCCCTTTCTTTTTTGCCTTCTTCTCTTTTTTTGATCACCTCTTTTTTGTCGTCCTCTTCTTCCTCAAAGAAATTTATTAGGCCTTGCCAGTATCTTAGTACTAAGATTATAATAGTTAATACAACAAAAGCGCTTAGGATATAGAATTTGTAATCAACAATGTAAACGAAGATGTTGAATTTCCAAACAATAAAAACTAATCCAATTAATATTATAATACCCAAAATCCACCAAAGAATATTCATTTTTTCTTTATTTGTTTTTCCTTTTATTTTTTCTTCTTTTTTGATAGGTATTTCTTTTTTAACTGGTTTCGCTTCTTTTTTAACTGGTTCTTCTTCAAAGAAATCAATTACTGGTTTTATAGATTTTATTTTTAGGATCAATAAAAAAACCACTAAAATAATAATACCAACCAATATATACCATCTGTAGGGGGAAATAAATGAAAAGTATTTTATGATTAAAATAATAGCAGCAATAATCAATATTAGGATGATTATATATCTTATAATCTTCCAGTAATCTGTTATGTATTCTTCTTTTATTTTTTCTTCTTTTTTGATTGGTGTTTCTTTTTTAATAGGTTTTTCTTTCTTGGTTTCTTTATCTTCTGAAAATAGAGAAGAAAACAAACCAGATTTAAAACCTAAGATTGATAATAATATTAGGACTATGATTATTATGATAGGTAAGAAATATTTTTTGAGGAAGTTAGTAACTTTATCTAGTTTTAATTTATCCTTTTCTACTATAGGAACTTTAAATTGTTTGCCTATGTTAATGTTTACTTCATCTGAATTTAAAATTCCTGAATCTTTCAATCTTGCTGATACTGTTAAAGTATACGAACCGTCTTTAATTGTTGATGATGGAGCAATATAAAGATAAACAAATTCTGCTTTTTGCGGTTGTATTGTTATGGTTGATGGATTTAATTGAGTGAAAGATGTGGCAGTACCTGAAATTTCTAGGTTATATGTTGCTATTTCAGAACCCTTGTTTTCTATTGTTATATGTATTGTGGCTGTTGAATCTGGATTTAAATTAACTTCTGGTCTTTCAATTTGAATAAGTGGTTTATAACAATCTATCTCTGAGATTATTTGTAGATTTATTGTATCTTGTGTTTGTATTTGACTTTCGATGGATTCTGCTTTTATATTTATTTGATAGTCTTTGGTTTCTGTATCTTTTCCTGGATAAACATTTAAATTAATAGAGGCTTCTTCTTGTTTGTTTAGTGTTAATAAATCTTTATCTAGGTCAGCCCAAGAAACACCTTCTAAAGATAATTTGTATTGTTCTGTAAATTCTCCTGTATTCTTTAATATGATATCATAATTATTGCTTAGAGATCTACATATTTTGTCTTGGTTTTTAGATATTTTTAATTCTGCTTGATGACAATCTATGACATTTAGGGTTAATTGTTGTTGTTTTTTTGTTTCTTTATTATCTGCTGTTATAGTGAAGGTAAATGATCCTTCTATTCCATAATCTGGAGAAATAATTAGATTTGTTTGTTTATTTGAATTTTTTGGGATACTTAATGAAGAGGTCTCTAATTTTGACCAAGTTGGACCTTGTAATTCTAAACTGAAAACATTTTCATTTCCTATATTTTCTATTGTTATTGGGATTATAATGGTTGTATGATCACATGTTTCTATGAAATTTTTTTCGAGTAATAAGTTATAATCAAAGCATGATTCAACGATCAGTACTGCAGTTGAAGATGCTGTGGAATCTTGGGATTTAACTGAAAGAACTACCTCATATTCTCCTTTTCTTTCTGGTTTAGTAAAAATTGAAACTGTTTTTGAGGTTTTTGATGGGATATAGACCGAATCTTGGCTTATAGAGGAAGGTAAGGGTGATGAAGCTTTTAATGAGTAAGTTTGGTCATAATCTCCATTGTTTGTTATGGAAAAATCTAGGTTAACATCGTCATTTATGCATGAGGTTTTTGTTGTTGAGATTATAGATGTTTTGTAACAATCATTAACTATTGTTTCAAAATTAACGGTTTTTGTGGAATATTGATTATTGATGAGGATGTTTAGATTATAAACACCAGGTAATGTGGTTTTTGGTGGTGTTATGTATACATATATTAATTTAGATTCTTGTGGTTGAAGTATATAGCCTACAGGTACTATTGTTGACCATGGAGAAGCAGAACCAGATTCTGAAAATGTGTATTCTTGTTTTGAGGTTCCTGTATTTTGTATTGTAAAAGTATATAATACTGTATTTGATGGACATATTGAACCTGTATTTATGTCTGTTGTTACATCAAAAGTTGTTGCTGTTACAGTTGAGATATATAATAAAATGATTAATAATAGTATTATTTTTTTCATAATTTATCACTCTTGTGGGATATGTTGAAGTTATTATCTTTGAGAGGAATTTTTATTTAAATAGTTTTATGTGGTTAAAAATAGATTATTGAAAAGTTATGAAAGGATTATTATAAAGGAGATTAGAAAGGTTAAAATAGGAATAAATAATTTGACTGTTTATGGGTTTAGAAAAATTAACAAATGGAGAAACACTTAGAATTTCTGAGGGAGCTCTTTTTATAGCAAGTAGAATGCCTACTAGTTGTGATTTAAAAAGAGATATAGATGATTCGGTTTGGGTACCTAAATTACTGATTGCTATTCCAACAGAAGGGAAACCTTTTATTGTTGATGATGCAAGTATTAAGCAGGAAGGAACTGATTATTATATAATAAGAGATAAAGAAAAAGGTGGTGGAGCTAGTGTATGGTATGCAAATGAGGATATTGAGAAAACTCTTAATTTACATGGCTATGTTTTAATTCCTGGTACTTCTAAAAGTGTAAGGGAACCAATTTATGTTTTTGATAATTCATTTATTCCAGATGAAACAGATTCTAATCAAGGAAGATTAGATGTTCTTTTGGTTCCTGGAATAGATCATTTTGGTTATTCTGATAGAGATAGAGGTTTAACTGCTCATGTTAGAATAAGAGATTTACCTCAAATATTTTGTAGTTATCTTCTTTCTCTAAGAAATATACCTTCTTTTGGTTATGATTGTTATCATAGTGGTAGTGTAGGATTGTCTTCAAGGAAAGAAGGATGGTTTGATTGTAGTTTGGATCGGGTAAGAAAAGCACATAAGGCAATTTATGAAGATTTAGGAGATAAATTGGATAAATGAGATATAAAGTTAAGGTTTTTGATCCAGAGGATTATAGAATTGGTTTTTTAGGTGGTTTAGGAAGACTTGAAAAAGCAGTTGAAGCTGAATTAAACTACAAAGGTGTTGTAAAATTAGAATATGCTATTCCTTTGAGATTGGATTTTACTACAGGTGAGAGTAATTTACAAAAAACAAGAGATATTTTATTAGTGATATACTCTGTTCAAGGAGAAAGCTGATTAAAACAAATTTTTAAAAAATATAAAAAAGAAAAAAGTTTAGTAATAAGTTTGTACTTCTTCGCTACCAGATTTAGGTTCATAACTTTCTTCTCTTACTTTAGTAAACAATATGATTAATCCTAAGACAATCAATACTATTACTAAAACTATGAAACCTACTTCTAAAACTTTTCTTGTTGATGCAAAGTTAACACCTTTACTTTTAACATCAGCTTCTAAGTTTATTGTGTCAACAACTTCATTGTTTGCTTTTACATTAACGTTAAATGTATGTCTACCAGTAATTGCGTTTTCTCCAGCTACAACAAATGCATTTAGTTCTCCAGCTGAACCAGGTTGTACTGTAACAAATCCAGGATCTACAAAAGAGCCCCATGATTGTACTCCAGCAACAGCTAATGAATAGGTAATTGGTTCATTTCCTAAGTTAACAATTAAAACTCTATAAGCTGCACCTTGTCCTTGTGCAACAGATTGTAAGTTTGTATCAACATTTATAATAGCTTTTCCAGCTGGTACTGGTTTGATTAATTCAACTCCTGTTATACTAACTGGATAGGTTTCTGTTATAACAGTGTGACCCTTGTTGTAGATTATATTTACTTCTACAAGGTATTCACCAGCTTTGGTATTTTCTGGTATTCTCAAATTTAAGTCAGCATAATCTAAGGATACATCTTC
>CAYQQE010000016.1:0-10050 GCA_964419915.1 Candidatus Woesearchaeota archaeon | reverse complement strand
ACACATCCAAATTCTTCACATTTTTAGCATTCTCAAAAATAAATCTTCTTCTAGGTTTTACTTCCTCACCCATTAAAATACTGAATATTTGATCAGCTTTTATTACATCATCTATCATTACCTTTCTTAATTTTCTACTCTCAGGATCAATAGCTGTAACTCTTAACTGATCATCATTCATTTCCCCTAAACCCTTAAATCTTTGAATTGTTATCCCTTCTTTACCAATTCTTTCTAATAATCTTTCTAAATCATCATCACTATCAGCAAAATAGAAATTTTTTCCTTTTCTAACACCAAACAAAGGAGGTAAACCAACATATACATTACCCCTTTTTATTAATCTTTTCATATGTCTAAAGAAAAAAGTCAATAATAAAGTTTCAATATGCATTCCGTCAATATCTGAATCAACTAATATCACAATTTTACCATATCTTAATCTATTAATATCAAATTCATTACCAATCCCAGTTCCAATAGCACTTATTAAATTAACAATTTCATTATTAGCAAACACCTTATCTATTCTAGCTTTTTCAACATTCAAAACTTTTCCTCTTAAGGGTAAAACAGCTTGAAATTTCCTATCTCTTGCCATTCTTGTAGTTCCACCAGCTGATTCTCCTTCAACAATAAACAATTCACATTTCTCAGGATCTTTTTCCTGACAATCAGCTAATTTTCCAGGCAAACTTCCAGATTCAAAAATACTCTTTCTTCTTGTTAATTCTCTTGCTTTTCTAGCAGCCTCTCTTGCTCTAGAAGCATCTAATATCTTTTTAATTAGTAATTTAGAAATACCAGGATTTTCCTCAAAATAATTATTCAAATTTTCATAAACAATACTACTTACAATACCCTTAACATTACTATTACCCAATTTTGTTTTTGTCTGTCCTTCAAATTGTGGTTCAGGAATTTTAACAGAAATAACACAACTTAAACCTTCCCTAACATCCTCACCATTAACATTATCTCCTAATTTATTCTTCTTTATATAATCATTGATACTCCTGGTTAAAGCAGTTCTAAATCCCTCTTCATGGGTTCCGCCTTCAATAGTATTTATTGTATTACAAAAAGACAAAATATTATCTCTATAACCATCATTATATTGTAATGCAATTTCAAAATCAACATTTTCTTTCTTCTTATTAAAATAAATAACATTATGCAATTTATTTTTGCCCTTATTCAAAAACTCAACAAAAGAAATAATACCGCCTTCATAACAAAATTCTTGGTATCTATCATTTCTTTCATCTTTAATATTAATCTTTATTCCTCTGTTTAAATAAGCTAATTCTCTTAATCTTTTAATTAAAATCTCATAATCAAAATTTATATCTTCAAAAATTTCTTTATCAGGTAAAAATGTTATTTTGGTTCCTGTTTCATCACTTTCTCCAACCTCTTTTAATTCATTTACAGCCTTACCTTTTTCATATCTCTGCTTCCATATTTTTCTGTTTCTTTTAACCTCAACCTCTAGACATTCAGATAAAGCATTAACAACAGAAACACCAACACCATGCAAACCACCCGAAACCTGGTATGTTTTATTATCAAATTTTCCACCTGCATGTAGAATAGTTAAAACAACTTCAACAGCAGGTTTTTTCAATTCTGGGTGGATATCAACAGGGATACCTCTTCCATCATCTTCTACGCTTACGGAGCCATCTTTATAAATAACAACTTTGATAGTATTACAATTACCAGTCAACGCCTCGTCGATAGAATTATCCAGAACCTCATAAACCAAATGATGCAAACCCCTAACACCAGTATCTCCTATGTACATACTCGGTCTTTTTTGTACTGCTTCCAAATCTTTCAACACAGTAATATCCTTAGCTTCATAACTAGATTTCTGATTATTTTCCATCATTTTTACACCCTAAATTAGGCCCTAGAAAAGGTCTTTTATTAACAAAAAAATCATGACTTATTTATATACTTTTCTATGCTTAAAACCCAAAATTTTGGCACTACAAGGCTCTTATTATGAAAATTTAAAAACAGATAAAAACCTTTAAAAAACAATAAATTAATCAAATCTTAAATGAAAAAAATCATAGCACAAGGAGCAGAATCAATTATTTATCTAAACAAAAATATCACAAAAAAAAGAATAAAAAAATCTTATAGAATACCACAAATAGATCAAAAAATAAGAAAAAAATCAACAAAAACCGAAACAAAACTTCTACAAAAAGCATTTTCTTTAATACCAACACCAAAACTTCTCTCATCAAAAGATACAACAATCAAAATGGAATATATAAAAGGGAAATTAATTAAAGATATTTTAAACTCATCTAAAATCAAACAACAATTATGCAAACAAATTGGTCAACAAATTTCTTTATTACACAAAAACAATATCATTCATGGTGATTTAACAACCTCAAATATGATTTTAAAAAATAACAAGATTTATTTCATAGATTATGGTTTATCATTTATTTCGCAAAAGACAGAAGATAAAGCAGTTGATTTATATTTGCTAAAACAAGCTCTTAAAGCAAAACATTACAAACATCCAAACCTATTTAATATAATTCTAAGATCATACAACAACAAAGAAGTCATTGAAAGATTAAAAAAAGTAGAGCAAAGAGGAAGATATAAAAGAAAAAAATTTAGACAACCTCAAAATTGGCTGTAACCTCTTCTTTTGTTGCTTTATCAACGACACTCACATAAAATTTACCAACCCAGTTAGCATCTGTTTTAACAGGAACCACTGTATGTTCTCTAAATGTTGAATCACAATACCTTGTTATTGCTCTTCTTCTCAAACCATCTTCTGTATAGAATTGGATCTCACAATCAGCTCCCTTCACACCCGGTGTTATAGCAACATGTATATATTCACCAGATTCTACAACATCAGGAGAAACAGAAACTATTGTTGTCTTAACAACATTCCCTGTTTTATTCAAATTAACAGCAACTAAAACAACAAGGACTATCAAAACTCCAACAATCAATGCCTTATTATCTTTCATTTTACCTCCTTTATACAACCTTAAAATTTGCACTTACATATCCACTTAACACATTATCCTTAACTCTGATTTCATACACTCCTTTTCCCCAGTCAGTAGGAATACTCAAATCTTTTGTAACAGGATCCATACACTTACTACTACAACCTCTAACAGAATCTATCTTTTTTCTTATCCCTTCTTTTCTGATTTCTATTTCACTACTATAACCCTTACTACCAGGACTTATTGTATAACTAACAACAGTTACAGATTTACCACTTTCATCTAATTCAACAATTCCAGGAGAAATATCTATTAATGTAGTATGTGCACGCACTGCTTGCCCAGTTAATTTATTAAAATTGACAGCTAATAAAACAACTAAGATAATAACAATAGCAGTAACAATCGGCTTATTCTCTTTTTTTATGTTTATCATTTAAACTACCTCCATGTAATATTGCTTATTTACTATTTAAATAAAACTCCTTTTTATACTTTTCGTTTATTTATCTTATATAATAAAAGAAGCACAAACTTTAAAAATCAATCAACCTTTAATTTTCATCAGTTCCGAATAGCCCCGTGGTGTAGTGGTCAAATTGGTTTAATAATTTAAACCAAGACAATGCATACCGGACTTTGGATCCGTTGACGGAGGTTCAAATCCTCCCGGGGCTATCCAAAACATTTATAAATAACTAAATTCAACCATCTTTAATATGAAAGAAGAAAAATTAGGAAAACAAGTTGGAACAATTCAAGGGTATTATTCCCATGTTGGCGTAGGTATTATAAAAGTAGAAGCTCCTATAAAAAAAGGAGATAAAATAAGAGTAAAAGGTCATACAACAGATTTTGAACAAAAAATTGCTTCAATGCAGATACAACATAAAGACATTGAAAAAGCAAAAAAAGGCGATGAAATAGGTTTAAAACTGAAAGATAAAGTAAGACCTAATGATAAAGTTTATTTACAAGGATAAGTCAGTGTAAACTTACTTATTCCGGAGACATTCTACATGTTTCCTTATTCAGAAAAATGGCACGCATGCATTCAAGAAAGAAAGGGAAATCTGGTTCAACTAAACCAATAGTTATTAAGAAAAAAACCTGGATGAATTATACGCAACAAGAAGTTGAACAAATAATATCAAAATTAGCAAAAGAAAATCCTCCAAGTAATATAGGTCTAATTCTTAGAGATACATATGGTATACCGGATATAAAATTTGTTTTAAATAAAAAATTAACTAAATTTTTAGAAGAAAAAAAATTAACCAAAACATTACCAGAAGACCTAACAAACCTAATCCAAAAACATATTGCAATCACAAAACACCTAGAAAAAAATAAAAAAGATCAACCATCTAAGAGGGGTTTAATACTAACAGAATCTAAGATTAAAAGATTAGTAAAATATTACAAAAAAACAAATAGAATTCCTAAAGATTGGAAATTTGATACCAAAAAAGCAAAATTATACTTAGAATGAAATACGAAAATTTTTTCAAAGATATTGAAAATGCTGTTAATAAATTCAGACAACTAGAAAAAAAACCAGTACGTATCATATCCCATTTAGATTCTGATGGTTTATGCGCTGCCTCGATATTAGCAAAAGCATTTCAAAACGAAAACATTCCATTTTCTCTCTCAATAGTAAAACAACTCAATCAAGAAGTTCTAAAAGAATTATCACATGAAGATTATTCTTATTATTTCTTTACAGATATAGGATCAGGACAGATATCTTTAATAAAATCTTTCCTAAAAAAACAGATATTTATCCTTGATCATCACAAGCCAGAACAAACTAACCACGATTTTATACATGTAAATCCACATTTACATAAAATAAATGGTTCAACTGAAATATCAGGATCAGGAGTTGTTTATCTATTTGCAAAACAATTAAATCCAGAAATTACAGCCTATTCACACCTAGCAATAATAGGAGCAATTGGTGACATACAAAACATAGAAGATTCTTATTTAAATAAACAGATCTTAGAAGATGCAATCAAAAACAATCTTATTGAAGTAAAAACAGGATTAAGAATTTTTGGAGCACAAACAAAACCATTACATAAAGTATTAGAATACTCAACAGACCCATATATACCTGGAATTACAGGATCAGAACAAGCATCTTTACGTTTCTTAAAAGAATTAGGAATAGAACCAAAAGCAAATAAAGAATGGAAAAAATTAATTCACCTGTCTAAGGAAGATATTAAAAAGTTAGTAACAGGAATAATCTTAAGAAGAATAGGCATAGAAAAAAAACCAGAAGATGTTCTAGGTCCTATTTATATTCTAAAAAATGAAGAAGAAGGTCCAACTAAGGATGCAAAGGAATTTTCCACTTTACTAAACTCATGTGGAAGACTCGGTAATCATTCTTTAGGTATTGGAACATGCCTGAATAATAAAAAAATAAAACAAAAAGCAATATCAAATCTAATAAATTATAAAAGAGAGATTGTACAATCATTAAATTGGTTCTACAAAAACAAGAATAATGCCTCATTTGTAATTGAACATCCAGGGTTTATCATAATCAATGCAGAAGACAATGTAAGAGAAACATTAATAGGAACTCTAGCATCAATAATCTCAAAATCAAATCTATATCAAAAAGATACAATCATATTATCTTTAGCATATACCATAGATGACCATATAAAAATTTCAATAAGAATTTCAGGTGCTAAACCAAAAGATATTGATTTAAATCAGATTTTATCAGAAATTACCTCAAAAATAGGATATGAATCAGGTGGTCATTTATCTGCTGCAGGTGCTTTAATACCTCAGGAAAAAGAACAAGAATTTATAACATATGCTATAGAAATACTTAAAAACAAAGCAATTGAAGAGGTTGTTAATTAAAATGGTTAAACAATTAAAAAAGAAAAAGAAAATATGGTATACAATTCTTGCATCAAAAGAGTTTAATAATTTTATTATCGGAGAAACCACATCTTCCTCTCCAAATTCTTTAGTAGGAAGAAAAATAAGGGTTCCATTATCAGAGTTAATAAAAAATCCTAAAAAACAAAATCTGAACATAACCTTTTCTATTACCCAAGTAAAAGAAAATGCAGATACAGAAATAGTAAACTACGAGTTATCCTCATCATTTATAAAACGTATTGTAAAGCCAGGAAAAGATAAAATTGATGATTCATTTATTTTTAAAACAAAAGATGATATAATCATAAAAATAAAACCATTGTTAATAACAAAATCTAAAACAAAGAAATCCATACTAGCTTTATTAAGAAAGAAAACAAGAGATGTTTTAAAAGAAAATTTTGAAAAACAGACATTTTCAGCTATAATATCATCCTTAATATCTTATAAATTGCAAAAAACTTTAAAAGATCAACTTAAAAAGATATATCCCTTAAGAACCTGTGAAATTAGAGTCTTGAGTAGAAAGTTATAAAAATACATGAATTCTCATTATTTTAAGCCTCAGTAGCTCAGTGGTTAGAGCAGCTGTTTAAAGCTGAAACTTGTAATCAGCAGGTCGGGGGTTCAAATAAACTTTTCAAAAAAGTTTAATCAAAACGAAAAGCTTTGAAAGTCCCTCCCGAGGCTTTTCAAAAGGGCTCATGGTCTAGTGGTTAGCAAATAATTTGCCCATAGATGACGTCGCCTTGACGAAATTTATTTCAAACTGGCGGAGGTCGAGGGTTCGAATCCCTCTGGGCCCATTATTTAAATAGCCTCAAAATTTTGATGCTACAAGCTTTGTAGCATTAAAATAAAGGTATTTAAAATATAAATTTTACCACATATTAATCAAATTTTTCCAGTGGAAATTTTAAAGCTCCAGTGGAAATACCTAAAACAGAAACCTTTATATAGCCAAATATTCTTAAATAAATAAAATTAAATATTAAGGACAAAATCTTAATATTTTAAACTAAACACGGAGGTGTAACAAACATGCAAGAGTTTGTATTGAAAACAAAAAAAGCAATTAAAAAAATTGCAGCGATTTCTACTGGTGTTGCTATGATTGGAGCAACAATTACAGGCGCATTAGCTCTTGACCTGTCCGAATACCCCTCACCATTTATTGTAAATGGTGTACCTGCCTCAAACATCAAAATTGTAATTGGTGAAAGAGCAGCAGCATCAGACAATATCGGTGGTATGGATATAGCAGCAGGTTTACAAGCAGATGCAAAAAGTGTAGTTGCTGGAACAAGTGCTACTCCTGTAGTAACTAAAGGTGTATCAGAAGATATTCCAATCAACGTAACTATATCAGACACAAATGTTGGTGTGGACCAAGTTTTAGAAGATGACGATGTTCCAACCTTGTTAGACACAACAATATCTTTCAAAGGTAATGATTATGATGTAAGAGAGGTAGTCATCTTACCAAAATCAAAAAAAGCAATAGGTCCAGAAACAAGTTTAACAAGTGCATCAACAGTAGAAGATGATTATGAATCAGGCATTTACCTAGAAGCAGCAAAGGATACTATTGGTTATTATTATTCCTTTGATGAAGCCATTAATGCAAGTAAGGCAACAGCAGCAGAGCCATTAGAAATCAAATTCTTAGGTAAAACCTTGAAAATTACAGACGCAACAAACACAGCCCAAGAAAGATTTACTGCATATGTAGGTACAGAATATTTCATGGATGTAGGTGACGCTGTTGTAGTAGAAGGAAAAACTGTTACTTTAGAAAATGTTGGTACATCTGGTTCTATCATCGTTAGTGTTGATGGAAAACTAGAAACAATCTCTTCTGGAGGTACAGAAACAGTTAATGGAATAGAAATAGTAAATGATGAAACCTTCTACGAAAGCAACAAAGAGCAAAGATCTGCTACATTGGTTATTGGTAAAGACTCACAATCTACTTTTAAAGATGGTGATCCATTTATAGGTGGAGATGAAGTCTGTAGAAATAATGATCCAGATGACCCAGATTGTTGGGAATGGGACATTGCAAACCTAGGAGATAACCTGGCTACAGAAGTTCCTCAAAATGGAGATGCAGCAGATATAATTGGAAAAGGTTGTAGTGCATCAAGATGTAATGGTACAATAATTGGTGTGCAAAACGACTTTACAGTAAACGATGATACAGACAATCCACCAGGTGTTGGAGAATGTATAGATCTTCCAAACAACTATGTAAGTATATGCTTCGATAGTTTATCTGTTCCAGACACAGATTATGCAACTTATGTAATTGAATTTGAGAGATCAACAGATCTTTCAGATGCAGGTGGTGGTTTCCAAACACAAACATCAGAACCAACAATCTACATACACACAGATGTATCAGATGGTTTAGTAGTAGAGAAAGATGGTGTGAATGGAACAAATATAACAGCAGACAAGAAAACTAAAAAAATTTGGTTGAGTATGAATGATACAGCAGAGGCTAGTCAAACATCAACAGTCATAGATGTGTTCTATGAAGACGAAGACAATAAAGTACAATATGCTGGAGCTATGCAAACCAGTGTATCTGCAATGAATAAAACAATCTTCCACGTTAATTACATGGACACAAAATCAACAAATGTTGACTTTGATTTTGGACGAAATACATCCAAATTGTTTATGTTTGCTTTTGATATAATAGGTGATAATACAAATGACTTAGCTAATAATAAAGACCAACTAAACGTTAAATTTGAGCTTGATGCAACTAAAGGGGACTTTGATTCATTAGGTATAACAGCATCAAGTGAAGAAGGAACAGAACTTACATGGGACCAGGATTTCAACTTAAATGCAACACAACTAGGTACAAAAGACGAAGACCATAGAACAATTTATGGTATTATCGTAAAAGATCCAAAATCTAATGGTGGATCAGACCAAGTCGTCTTAGAAATACCAGGTGACCAAGTACAAGCAAACATTGTTGTTAAAGGAGCTGCAACAACTGTATCTAAAGGTGGTGGTGGCTATCAAATTAACCCATTACCAAGCCCAATTGCAGTTATAGATACACAAATTGCAGGTAATGAAAACTCATACAACATTATTGCTATTGGTGGTCCAGCAGTTAATGCAGTAGCTGAAAAGTTCTTAGGATTAACAGCAGACCAATATAGAGCACAATATACGCCAGGAGAAGCTGTACTAAAATTAGTACAAAATGGTAATAATGTAGCTCTAGTAGCAGCAGGTTATAACGCAGAAGACACAAGAAGAGCAGCTTTAGTAATTTCAAACCATGCAAGTTTCAGCTTGAAAGCAACAGAGCAAGTTGTTAAAGGTTCCAGTTTAAACTTAGCTGACATAACCGTTGTATAAACTTTTTCTTTCTTTTTTATTTTTTAAACCAAAACTTATTTATTCTACCTATTTTTATAAAAACCTATGAAGAAAAACTCTAATAAATCTAAAATCTTAATCTCAATAATAATAATATTCCTAATGATAACCTCTGTTCTTGGTTTTATTTCATTAAGTTCAACATCTACAAAAATCAACTACAAAGGCCTAAAATTTAAAAATATTGATGATAGATGGATAGCTATTATAAATAATCAACAAATTTCCCTTGCATTTTCTCCAGAAGAACTTCCTAATAACCCAACAATTATCTCATTAAATGACCTAAATTCAGCTCAAAAAATATATGTAACATCAAATCCAACAGAAAATACACAGCAAGCACAAATAGAGTTTTTCAATAATTTAATGCCATTCCTAAGTCCTATACTAATCCAAGCCTGTACAGAAGACATTCCACAATGTTCAGAAAAACCACTAAAAACATGCCAGGATGCAACCCCAACAACAAAGATAATATTGTTTAAAGAATCAAACCAAACATTAATTAATTACCAGAATAATTGCCTTACAATACAAGGAAAAGGCCAAGATTTAATTAAAAAAATAGACAGTTTGGTTTTGTATATTCTAGGGTTAAAATGAAAATCCTTCTAGGATGTCCAACTTCAGAACACAAAGCCTATTGCCTAGATCAATATATAACCTCAATCAAGTCTTTAACATACCCAAACTATGACATTCTATTAATAGACAATTCACA
>CAYQQE010000015.1:1640-10252 GCA_964419915.1 Candidatus Woesearchaeota archaeon | reverse complement strand
TAGGGATAATGAAAAAGAGAGGTCAAATGTATATTATATCTGCTGTAATTCTTGGTATTATCATATTTGGTTTAGCAAATAGAAGTAATGTTCTAGAAAAGAAGGAAGTTAAAGATGATTTTGAGAATATAGGAGAGAATTATGCTTTTGAAAGTTCTGAAGTTATTAATTATGGTGTTAATAAAGATGAAAAAAATTTATTTGATTTGTTTAATGATTTTACAGATAATTTTTTAAAGTATTCTGGAAAAAAAGATGATGATGTTGGGGTTTTGTATGTTTTGGCAGATAAAGATGTTGTTGAAATTAGAAATTGTTTGAGTTTGAAAGGTAAGAAACAACCTAAAGATAGGGATGAGGTTATTTTTTCTTGTCTTGATGAAGTAAGTAGTTCAATTAGTGTAGCTGGTTTGGGTGGTTTGTCTGTTGGAGCTCCTTTGCCAGATAGGTATTCTTCTAAGACTGTTGGGAGAGGTGAGAAACAGAAAATCAAAATAGGGGATGAAGAATATGACTTAATATATGAATTTGATACTTCTGGAGAAAATCCTAAGATTGGTTATGTTATCATAAAAGAAGAAGGAGATACTGTTAAGATTTTTACAAATGCTAAAAAATAAAGGTGTTAGTCCATTAATTGCAACTGTTTTACTAATTGGATTTACTGTTGCAATGGCTTTTTTAGTTAGTAAATGGGGTTTTAAGATAACAAGGAGTAGTTTAGAAACCATTGAGGATTATGCAACGCAAAGTTTATATTGTGATGAGGTTTCTATTGATGTGTATTGTAAAGATGATAATAAATTAATAAAAAATAGAGGTGCTTTTAAAATTAATAAATTAATTGTTAGAACATTTAAGGATGGGAAAGTGAGTACTAATGATATGAATGGTGTTGGTGTGAAAGAGGAAATAGATACTACTTTAATTTTTGGGGGTTCTGAGAGAATAGAGATAATTCCTATAATACTTGATGATAAAAAAAATGAGGAAATTGCTTGTTTAGAAAAAAAATTTGTTTTAACAGGTGAAATATGTTAACTAAAAAAGGTGTTAGTCCATTAATTGCAACTGTTTTGTTAATTGCTTTAACCGTTGTTATAGCTGGTTTGATTATGACATGGAGTAGTAGTTTTATTGATGGAGGGAAACAAAAATCAGAATCAGATATAGCTTTGTTTTGTGTTAGTAAAATTGGTTTTGAAGTTAGCAATGTTTGTAGGAATAATGGAATTAGTTTTGATATTGAGAATTTGAAAGAAAGAAAAATAGATGGGTTTATAGTGAGTTTATTAGGTGATGGTGTTGAAGAAATTGATGGTTTAGATGCATATAAAAGTGAAAGTTTTAGTGTTTCAGGAAATGTTGATCACATTACTATAGTGCCTGTTATTAGTGTTAAGGGTGATGAGATTATGTGTTCAGGTATAGCTGTTAAAAAAGAAGTTAATGATTGTTGAGGTGATAAAATGAAAAAAAAAGGAGTTAGTCCATTGATTGCAACTGTTTTATTAATTGGATTTACTGTTGTTTTGGGTGTTTTGGTTTTTAATTGGATAAGAGGATTGACAGAGGGGACAATGAGTTCTAGTGGGACTCAAGTAGAAACTACAATGAAATGTGCTGGTGTTGATGTTGGGACTTTGATTGTTCCTGGTAAAATAACTGTAACAAGTGAGGGTTCTACTCTTCTGTGTGGGTTTAAGTATGTAATAGGTAATGTTTTGAATGAAGGTCATGCTAATGGAAAAACTGATGGAAATAATAAAGTTTGTATTGGTTATAGTTCTGTTAATATTGTTGGTTGTGACGGTAAGAATGTTAAAATAATACCTACGATAAAGATAAATGAGCAGATAATTGATTGCCCTGCTCAAGCTGTGACAGTAAAATGTTGAAAATCAAGGGTCAAGCAACATGGGTATCAGCAGCATTGTATACTGCTTTGGGTATTGCAACTATAGCTATTATTTTGGCTGTTGGTATGCCTATATTGGAGAATTTGAAAGATAAAAATACTGTTTCTCAGACTAAAGAATTGATGTTAGAATTTGATGGTGTGATAAGAGAGACTTTTGAAGGTCCTGGATCTCAGAGAGAGTTTTTTATTGATGTTAAGAAAGGTGATTTTGTGATTGATGGTAGAAAAGGTAAAGATGGGTTAAATTGGAGTATGAATACTAAAGCGAAATTAATGGAACCTGGTGTTGTGTTGGATGAAGGAAATTTGAAATTTAAATTTAAGAAAAATGGTGATGAGTATATAATTACATTAATTTTGGATTATAAAAATATAGCTGATTTAAAAATTGATGGAAAAGATGAAAGTAAAAAATTATTAGGAAGATATAATGCTTTGATAAGGAATGATGGTGAAAAAGGAATAAATATTATGTTTAAGTAATTAAAACGAAAACTATATTAAAGTAAATATTGTAATAGGACATATGGAAAAAGAGGATTTTGTATTCAAGATTAATTTAAAGTTTAGAAAACCACAATTGCCTTCTATAGATAAAAAAGAATTGATTAATATAAAGTATTCTTTAATTGAGCCTTTTGCTTATGCTCATATTTTCTGGGATAAAGAAAATAAAGAATTAATTTATAAATTAGAGGAACCAGAATTAGATACTAAAGAAAGAGAGATTTTGAAAGTTTTAGAAGATGGTGTTAGAGAATTAATTAATATAAGTTACATTGCTGTTAAGAAAGGAGAGACTGTTGTTAGGTATTTAGAGAAAAATATTAAGATTTTACTAGATGAATTAGGAATTAGTATTAATAGTGATTCTTATCAGAAAATTATGTATTATATTTATAGAGATTTTGTTGGTTTAAATGAAATTGAGGCTTTAATGAGGGATTATTATATTGAGGATGTTGAGTGTAATGGGGTAAATACACCTGTTTATGTTGTACATAGGAAGTATAGAAATCTAAGAACAAATATTATTTATAAGAATGCTGATAGGTTAAGTAGTTTTGTAGAAAAATTGGCACAGAAATGTGGAAAGTATATTTCTTATGCTAATCCTATTTTAGAAGGAGCTTTAGAAGAAGGTAGTAGAATAAGTGCAACATATTCTAGTGATGTTAGTTCAAGAGGTGCTTCATTTACTATCAGGAAATTTACCAAGGAACCATTTACACCCATACAACTAATTGATTTAGGAAGTGTAAGTCCTGAGGTTTTAGCTTATTTGTGGTTGTTGATAGAATATAGTGGAAATATTATGGTTATTGGAGGGACGGGTTCTGGAAAAACTTCTTTTTTGAACTCTCTAGCATTTTTTATCCCACCACAGGCACGAGTTGTTTCAATTGAAGACACTAAAGAAATAAATATATTGCATGAGAATTGGTTGCCAAGTGTTACTAGAGAACAGGTAAGTACTTTGGGAAGTGAGAGGTATGGTGAGGTTAGCATGTTTGATTTGTTAAGAGAGAGTTTTAGACAAAGACCTGATTATGTTATTGTTGGTGAAATAAGAGGTAAGGAAGCTTATGTTTTGTTTCAAGGTTTGAGTTCTGGACATCCTGGAATGGGAACTATGCATGCAAATTCTGTAGATGCTATGGTTAAAAGATTAGAAACAGAACCTATAAATTTATCACCTGCTTTAATTGAGGCTTTAGATGTTGTTTGTATTATGATTCAGGATAAAGTTGGTAATAAGATGATTAGGAGGTTACAGGAAGTTGTTGAAATAGTTAAAGTTGATGATAGTAATGTTTCTAGTAATGTTCCGTTTAAGTGGGATCCTGCGAATAAAACATTTTTGTATAAATTAGAAAATTATGTTTTTGAGAAATTATTTATAAAATATGGGATTTCTAAAAATGATTTGATTAAGGAATTTAAATCGAGAACTGAGTTATTAGCTAAGATGTATCAAAATAAGATATTTGGTTTTGAAGAGGTTCAGGAAGTTATTAATGCTTATTATAAGGATTCTGCTAAAGTTTTGAGGAGATTCGGAATAGTATGAGTTTGGAGCTTATAAAGCACAATGCTGAAGAGTTATTGGAAGTGATAGATAGTTATACTGTTTTGTTAGATAAAAGAGGAGAGGAGATGGATGTTGATAAAATAAAAGAAATTGATGAGAAAATTGAGGAAGTGAAGAAACATATTTCTAGGTTGAATTTAGAGATAAGAGATAATGTTGTTGAGGAAGAGAATAAATTAAAATGAAAGAGAAAGTTGAGAGAATATTGGAACTAGTAAAAGAAATAGAATATTATAATAATTATAAAAAGAAGCTGAAAGAAACCTTGAATAGGGTTAGAGAGGATTACCAAAAAGGTGTGATAGGAGAAAAAGGGTACAAGGAATTTTTAGGGAAATATTTAAAAAATAAAAGTGAGAAAGACTGGGTTGATTATTATAATTCTTATATCTATGGGTTATTAAGAGAAATTGATGAATTAAATTTAGGGATTTATAATTATTTTTTTAAGATTAAGAAAATTAAGAAAAGGAGAGAGGATGTTAGGTTTGTTTTAGATAAAAAAATAAAGAAAGAATTTTTAAAAAGTATTGGTTTGAAAAGAGAGGATGTTAAGAAATTTATTAAAGAATATAAGGAAGTTATTAAAGAGAAGAAATATAGTGTTTATGATAGTAAGAGTTATGTTAGATTGGCTAATTTTTTTATGAGAGGTTTTAGCGAGTTTTTTATTAGGAAATTTCCTAGGGTTTTTAGTTCTTTGAAAAATGCTTTACAAAAAGCTGGAGTAAAAATTTTATTTAAATCCTATGTAAGTAGTATATTTTTTTATTCTGGTTTAATGTTTTTGTTGATCGTTTTGCTTACTGGTTTTTTGTTGAATGGTGAAACCGTTGAATTAGTTTTGAGAATTTTAGGTTATAGTGTTTTAGGTTGGTTATTGGTATTTGGCTTTTTGTTTTTGTATCCATATTCTGTTGTTGGTAATAGAAGAAGAGATATTAATAATAAATTACCATTTGCTATTATACATATGAGTGCTATTGCTGGTTCTGGTGCTCCTCCTGTTAAGGTTTTTGAATTAGTTTTAAAGAGTAAAGAATATGGTGCTTTAGATGGGGAATTTAGGAGAATATTGAATTATGTTAATTTGTTTGGCTATGATTTGATTACTGCTTTGAGAGAGGTTAGTAAGGATACACCCAATGAGAGATTTAAGGAATTGTTGAATGGGATAATTACAACTATAGAGAGTGGTGGTAATTTAAAGAAATATTTGAAGAATAAGTCTGATGATGTAATGAATGAATATAGATTAGAAAGGAAAAAATATAACCAAGTTGTTAGTACATATTCTGATGTTTATACAGGGATTTTAATAACTGCTCCTTTGTTGTTTATTGTTGTTTTAACTATTGTTAATAATTTTGGTGGTGGTTTTGCTGGTTTAAGTGTGGAAAGTATTGCTATGATTGGGACTTATGCTTTGATTCCGTTTTTGAATATTTTATTTATGTTTTTTTTGAATATGACACAGCCTGAGATGTGAAAAAGAAAATAAGTTTTAGAGAATAATTAAATTTATAAAGTTTAAGAGATTTTATTTTAAGATGGAAATTGTTGAAGGTCTTGTTAAAACTGTTCTTGGGTATGTAGATGAGCAAGAATTATCTTTTTTTAGGCGCTTATTCTTTGGACCGAATTATGTACCTGATTAATTCTTTTTCAAAAAACCTTTTATAGTAGTTTTCGTTATTCTATACAAAAAGAGGTAAAATGAAATTTAAATTAAGGCATTTTTTTGGTATTGTTTTAGGTTTGTTAGTCTTGGTTGGAGATTATTTTTTGTTATATGGGACAAGGTGGTTTAAACCAATAATTTTAGTAGGAATACTAACTGGTGCTTTTCAGTTTTTATTGGATTTTTTTAATGAAACTAAACGACAGAGGGAAATAGAGAATAAGTTTTTAGAGTTTGTTAGGTCTTTAGTTGAGACTACAAGAAGTGGTTTATCTGTGCCACAGGCTATTATAAATATAAAGAAGGAAGATTTTGGCGCTTTAAATCCTCATATAAAGAAGTTAGCAAATCAAATTGAATGGGGAATTCCTAGTTTAGAGGCCTTTAAAAATTTTAGTAAGGGTACAGGAAATAATGTTATTAAAAGAAGTATATCTATTGTTACTGAGGCTGAAAGGAGTGGGGGGAATATAGAAGATGTTTTAGAATCTGTTACAGATTCTGTTTTGCAAGTTAAGAAATTAAGAGATGAGAGAAAATCAGAATCATTTTCACAAATTGTTCAGGGTTATATTGTATTTTTTGTTTTTATAGGTGTTATGTTGTTATTACAGATTAAGTTATTGCCTTTGATGGGAGATTTAATGAAGACATTTAGTAATACAACAAATAATTTAGGTAATTTAGATAGTATTTTTTTGGTATTAATTTTGATACAGGGTTTTTTTGCTGGTTTGATTATTGGGAAGTTTTCAGAAGGTGATTTTAAAAGAGGTGTTAAGCATTCTTTGGTTTTGATGGTGGTAGCTTATTTGATAATAACAACTGTTAGAGGTTATTGAAATGAATAAAAAAGGAGTAAGTCATGTGGATTTTGTAATAAGCTTGGCTATTTTTTTAATTTATATTTTTGGTATTTTTTTGTATATTAAACCTAATTTTGGTGTTGTGTATAGTAATGATAGAATGGTTGAGATTGTTAGAGATAATTTTGAGGAGGAAGTGTATTGGGTTATTAAGAAAGTTCCTTTGTTTGTTGAGAATTGTAGACCTGAGACAGGTAAAGATGAAGATCCTGTGACAACTGAAGTTCATCATGATGGTTGGGGGACGGAGAAAGATAAATTTCCAGTTAAGAAAGGAGAAGAACCTAAAAAACCTTTTATATTGTATTTTTATCCTTTACCCACTACAAATTCAGATTTGTCTTTGACAATTAGTTATAATGGTGGAACATGTGATGCTAAATTAGGTGCAATTAGTGATATTAAAGGTATAGATAAAATAAAGGTTGATGATTTAAAATATGATGAAGTAAAAAGTAGATGGGGAATTCCTGATGAGAATGATTTTAGAATTTTGTATGATAATGTATTGATTGTAGGTAAAGAGGTTACAGTACAAACAGATGTTTATGTTAGAGAATTTAAGGAATTTGAGGTTAGTAATAGTGGAGAAATAAAACATGTTGTTGTGAATATTGGAGTATGGTAATGAAAAAAGGATATTTGATGACATTGGAAGCTATAATAGCTGTTGTAATTATCTTTTTATTTATTTATTCTGTGATGAATGTTAGTCAAAGAGGAATAAGTAAGGAAGAAAATGTAAAAGAGAAAATGGATTTTATTTTGAAAGAGATAAGTTTGAATGAAAAGTATAGAGAATGTATAGTTAAAGGTAGAATAGATAATAGTGGAAAAGAATGTGAAAGGAAAATTGGTGAAGAATTTGTTAAAGCTGGTATTAAAGAATTTATAGAGGAAACTTTGCCGGATGTTTATGATTATAAGTTGTGTATTGGGAATTGTGATGTAGGTGTTGAGAAAAACATTTATGTAAGTAGTATTTTTGTAAGTGCTGTTTTAGATGAAAAAAATGAGAGAGAGGTTTATTTGTATGTTTGGGAAAGATGAGATATTTTATAAAAAAATTTAAATAGTAATGTGTTTTACGAAACTGAAATGGTAGCAATAGGTTATTATCTAATCTGTAAGCTTCTTGGAAGAATACATTATAGAGATATACATAAATATAGAGAAGGGAGTGAAGAAGTAGAAGTTATAGAAGAAGGTGTTGAAAATGAAAAAATTCCAGGTGTTTTTTATATTCCCCTTAGAAGACATCACAGAACTACAATTATCCGTAGACCTATTTTGTTGGAAGATATTGTAGTGTAGATAGTATAATTATAGGCGAAGTATTTTCTAATTTAAAAAAGTAAAGCTAAAAATCTAAGTATAGCAAGTATAAGAATTACTGTAATAGCAATGTTGAATATGTTATTAACTTTAATTATCTTTTTATCATCAACATTGATTTTAGTATCTTTAAAATAATTTTTAAGTTGTGTCAAATACCAGATTATTAATACCCACAACAAAATAAATAGAATATCAAAAAACAAGTATTTTATCCTATCATAAAAAATAAATGTTATCATTTCAAGATTCAATAGCACAATTACTATGTTATATAAACTATAATTTGGTTTTTTTATTACAAGATAAAGAAGAGACCATGTTAAGATAGTTAGTATTGTAATTATATAAAAAGCTGGAGTAGCTGTTATTAATCCTGTTTCAATAAAAGACTTCTTTAGATCTGGAATAAACAAAGGCATCAATAATGTAAGGATACTTACAATGGCAACAATAAATGCCATATTTTTTATTAGCCCCAAACCAGAAGGGATACCTAATTTTGCTTTAGATGCAATTTTCGCCATTTAGTTTATTGTAAATTCGTTACTATTCAACCTTAAATTCATAAGTTGCTTTTAATTCTCCTGATTTTGTTTTTATGATATTTCTTTGTTCATCTACTAAAATTGCAGAAACTCTGTAAGTTCCTGATTCTGTTGGTGTAAAGGCTCCTGCCTCTTTCCAAATTTTGTCTAAAGCTAATTTTTCTTGTGA
>CAYQQE010000015.1:0-1630 GCA_964419915.1 Candidatus Woesearchaeota archaeon | reverse complement strand
CTGTTTTCTTTTGGATTTTCATTATTAGATACCCTTTAATATGTTGACCCCCTTGATTGTATATCATAGATTTCAAGAATGAGATACTGGAATAAATTCCCTTATGTTCAGGACCTCCCCTATACATGTTCCAATCCTGTGAATCAGGATTGTGTTTTCCTTTAGTATCCCATACATAAACATCGCCAAACTCTGTTACAGCAACAATCTCGTTCTTACCATCATTATCTAAATCATCTATAGCAGCTCCTGATTGAGTCGTATCATATATGAATTTTGGAAAACCTTTAATTAATGATCCGTCTCTATTCCATGCATATAGATAACCAGATCCTGTTGTTGTGATTATATCTGCTTTCCCATCACCACCAACATCACCAATTACTGGTTGAATCCATATAGCTCCTTTAACTTCTTGAGGCCATCCATTAAGGATTGTTCCATCGTGGTTTAGAATTAAAATACTAGAAGGTTTTTTAAGGAAATCAAAATCAATTACTTCTGGATTAGCTCCGAAAATAATTTCAGGATAAGAATCGTCATCTAAATTTCCAACAGAAAATGAATTAAATATTAATTGGTTAAATCTATCTATAGATGGTTGGAAAGGAAAACCATCTACATACCGTCCATTGTGATGCACAAAAATCAGAGTACCTTTTGTGTTTCTATACTTGTGTTCGCCAGTATCTACTACAAAACCTATTTCTAAATCTCCATCAAGATCTATATCAACTAGAACAGGTGAATCGGTAGGAGCTAACATTTTGGTTGAAAAATTTATAGGGAAGTTATCCCATAATGTGCCATCACCATCCCATATATATAAAGATATAATGTTTCTTTGTTGGTCTTGGCTTGGAAAATACACAATTGCAGCAATATCTTTTTTACCGTTGTTATCAATATCCCCTACCGAAACAGAAGCAGTAGTTTTAGGAGTCGAAATTTTAAGATTTTCTTGAGTTGTTTCTATAAGAATTGGCCAATTTTTATAAGATTTTCCATCATGTGTAACTACAAAGAACTCACTATATGTTTTAGGGTCATAAAAGTTTTTAGAGTAATCATCTATCCTAAAAGTAGATATAAATTCCATAAATCCATCACCATCTAGATCTTCTAGAATAGATTGACCAGTAAAAAAATTAATAGGCTCATTAAAGGTAATAGGCTCATTAAAAGTACAAGATAAAGGCCATCCAGATATATTACTCCCATCACTTTCAAATCCGTTGAAACAAAAAGTGTTGGTATTAATATCTGAGGAATCTCTTATCTCGGCGCTTGTAAAAAACAATTCGATTTTATTATCTTTATCTATATCTTCTGCGCTAGGAGTTGGAAATGGTTGTAGGAGCATACCTGATGGAGTTAAGGGTTTGTATGGGTTTAAATTCCATTTGAGTTTACCATCAATTCCCAGTATGTAAGGCATGCGTCCTTGTATTAAAATTTCTTTAAAAGAATCTCCATCTATATCTATACTTGTTGGTGTATACCCATTCAAAAACTCATTTTCTAATCTGACAGGCCATCCATCCCGAAGTTCCTTATCAATGAACACTATAATACTCGATCGACTTGAACTTCCTGATTTATCTTTAACTAATAATTCCAGATTATATGT
>CAYQQE010000014.1:0-10288 GCA_964419915.1 Candidatus Woesearchaeota archaeon | reverse complement strand
TAATCCAATTTTAACTTTTGTTAAAACAAATTGGTCAAATTTAGATGTTAAATTTTTCAAAAAAGATTTAAAAAGAGCCTTAGCAACTAAAGAAAGCACAACAAAATATAAAATACTCTATGAAATTACATCTTCTCCATCAGATGGAAATTATATCATACCAATAACTGCCTCTGGAAGCAAATTAACTAATTCTTCTTTTAGAATTACAATAGATAATACAGAACCAAATATAACAATACAAAACCAGAATCCTTTAATAATATTTGAATATACCAATGTTAATCTTTCAACAAAAATCACAGATGTAAACAATTTATCTCAAGTTTTAATATTAGGAAATTGGGAAGGTTTTTGGAAGTATTATAATGTGAGTGGAAACATTAATCATACAAACTTTAGTTATATGATTGATTCTTCATATTTACAATCAAGAGAAAATGTTAGTTGGAGATTCTTTGCAAAAGACAAAGCAAACAACTTTAAAAATGGTACTTTAAAATCTTTTGTTGTTAAAAACAGAACACAAATATTACTAGATCCGGGAATACCAGATGGTAAAAATGATTATTATATTACTTTACCTTTAATAATTTTAAAATTTGATCCAACAGCAAATAGTACTTATTATAGATGGGACGCTTTAGAATTGCTAAAATATACAGGGCCATTTTATTTTAATTGGAGCAATACTTTTGGTGGTATAGAGGTAATACATTTCTTTTCGGAGTTTTCTGGTTCTTCTGTTAATGAAACCTCCCAAAATAAAACAATAAAAATTGATATTACAAAACCAGAAATACAAAATATCAATCCTCCAAACAATTCAGTAATTACTACAAACTTGATTAATATCTCAGCATTGCTTGATGACATATACGAAAGCAATTCAGGTATTAATGAAAGTTCTGTTATTTTAAAAATTAATAACCAAAGAGTAAATGCTACAATATTAAATATTTCAAAGCAAAAAACAATTATTTCTCATATATCTTCTTTATTCAATGGTACACATAATATTTCTTTGTATGTCGAAGATAACGCAGGATTGTCAAACTATCTAAATTGGACCTTTTCAGTAAATACAAGCATATTTCTTAATGTAACTGTCTATTCACCAACAAATAAAATCTACAATGATACAAGATTATTAATAAATATCTCCTTAAGCAAAGAAGCAAATGAAATTCAATACAAAACTGATGAGAAATTTAAAAGGTTATGTAAAGATTGTCAGAATTACACTAAGAAAAAAACTTTTAATGAAGGAAACAATACAATAACAATAAGAGTTATTGATGAATTTAATAATTACAATGAAAGAACAATTAACTCCTTTATAGATTCAAAAGAACCAAAAATAAAGAAAGTAGACCCAAAAAAAGGATTCTCAAATGGAACCTTTCTTATAAAATATAAAGAAGAAAATCTTAAACAGATAACCTTATTTTATAATAATACAATAATCACAAAAACAGATTGTCCATCATCAAACAAATCAGATAAAGAACAAGAATGTCTATTCCCTATCAACCTATCATCTTATGAAAACCAGGAAGTTTCTTATTACTTCCAAATAGAAGACATAGCAGGAAATAAAGATGCCTCCAAGAATTATACAATAACCTCAGATACAAAACCATCATTAATAACCATAAATGAACCATTAAACAAAACATACAACAAATATGTAATCTTCAATATAACTCTAGATTCAGAAGCAGATTTAAGATATATAGAAAACAACAAAAAAAGAATACTATGCAACAAATGTTCTGAATATGGTTTTACAAAACAAAAGAAAAAAAGATTCAGTAATGGCTTACATAACCTAACAATTATCAGCATAGATAAAGCAGGTAATAGTAACACTAAAAACATTCAATTTGAGGTTATTTAGGAAGCTTTATATATTTGAATGTCCAATTTTATAATAATTCAAAAAGGAGGTAAAATAAATGAAACAAGGAATGAAATCAGTAAAACTTATTATAGGAGCACTCCTAATTCTTATAGCTATATACCTTTTCGCAACAAACACAACGCCTGCAGTAAAGTACGCAGGAGCAGGAGTTTTAGCAGTTTTAGGAATAGCCCTTATATATAAATCACTTCAAAAAAAATAATTTTCTTTTTTATTCTTTGTAATATAAATCTCTGTCTTGTAAAGGTTTATGGTCCTCTATAATCATACCAAAAGTTCTATACTTCTCTACATACCAATCAGGTATCGGATTTTCAGTTATTATCTCAAAAACATGATTCCCCATAGGTTTAAGAATACCACTACCACAAACATTTCCGATACTCCTCATAAATTCAAAAGGACCTATAACTCTATATTTACCAAATCTTAATTCATATGTATTTTCCATAAAATGCCTACAAATCAACCATTTTTAAACCTTCCTTTTCACATCCACAATCTTTATATACAACTTAGTAACCAATACATAAAATGTCAGAAAAATCAATATTAGCATCTAAATTAAGAAAGGAATTCCATAAACAATTTACTTTATCTTTAGGAGATCTAATACAAGCGAATGGTGTTATAGGAAAGTTTGATGGAATCTCAACATATGATGATCCATCACAGATAACAACTAGAATACGAACAATAGTAGAAGAAATAGACATTCAACAAACAGATATAAAAATCCTTCCTGAAGATATGCAATATGGATATCAAAGAATTCCAATTAGGTATGTATCCACAACACCTGCAGAATTTCCACAACATTTATAAATATCTTATTTTACTAAATCTTTATGGCAGATGAAAGAATAAGGATGCCTTCCTCTGGTGGAGGTCTAGTAAGATATTTTGAAGATTACAAGAGTAAAGTAGAATTCAAGCCTTCAGTGGTTTTAATCATGATCGTAGTCGTAATTCTAATAGAAATTATTATACACACATATGGAAAAGGTTTAATCTAAAATGTTTCCAAGTATTAACAAAAAACAAATGGAAAAAGCAATGAAGCAGTTAGGTATGAAACAACAAGAAATTCCAGCTTTTGAGGTTATTATAAAAACACCAGAAAAAAATATCATAATTACTACTCCACAAGTTTCTAAAATCAACATGATGGGGCAAGAAACATTCCAAATTACAGGTTCTGTTTCAGAAGAATCATCTATTTCCAAAGAAGATATTAAAATAGTTGCAGAACAAGTTTCAGTTTCAGAAGAAAAAGCTTTTCAAATTCTCAAAAAAAACAAAGGTGATATCGCTAAATCTATTTTAGAATTAAGAAAGGAATAAAGATCATCAACCTTTTCTTCTATACCACCTAACAACAAGTAATGCTATAAAATAACTTAATACTGAAATGATCACTGCTAAAATAAGGTTACCTATCAAATATCTTATCGAAAAATTATAAATCTCATTTAATATGTGTATATCAAATTTCACAAGAGGAACAGAACCAAGAAAAAAATTTCCAATTTTAAGACTTGATAAATGTATTGGTATCATTGTTATAGGATTCCATATCAACAAACCCAAAAATACAGCAAGTTTATTCAAATTTTTATAAATCAAAACAACCAATAAACCAACCAATAAATCTAAACCTAATGTTGGTGTAATAGCAATAAAAGTTCCTATTGCAAGTCCCAAAGCTATAGAATGAATAGAGGTATTTTCCCTCGATAAATCTTTAAACTGTGTTTTTAATTTTTCTTTAAAAGTCTTTAATCTTTCTTTAACTCTCCTCATACTACTAACTAATTATATAAGTTATTAAATCTTTCTATAAAATAAAACCCAACACAAATTATTTTAAAAAATAATTTCTTCTTTCAAACTTTTTTATAAATTAAAAATTTATTACAACTAAAGAATAATATAGAAACATTAATATACTTACTAATCATTATTTAAATTATAAAATGTTTTCAGGAGGACAAATGGCTAAAAAGAAAAAAGCTAAAAAGAAAAGATAACTGAGTAATTCAGTTGGTGATTTTTTATTTTTTTCATTCTTTTTTATAATATCTTCATCTTATTAAAATACCAAAGAAATACCAACCATATCAAACCGATAAATAAAACAATATATCCAAATATAGAAGGATTATCTTGAAACGGCAATAAAACATTCATACCATAAATTCCAGATACAGCGGCAGGTACGCTAATAAACACAGTAAAAACCGTCAGTAAAGTAATAACCTTATTCAATTTATTTGATAATAAAACAACAAAATGATCTCTAATATTTAAAATTGTTTTCAAAGAAGATTTACATAAATCTGAATCCTGTTTAGCTTCAATCATCAAATCTTCTATTATCCCTTTATCTTGTTCAAAAAATTTTAGTTTTGTTAACACTCTGTCATAGACCAAACCAGTATACTGATAAGAAGATATAAAACTATTCAATATCTCTTCTTGCTCTAATAAATCAGTAATATCTTCGTTGGTTAATTCGCTAAATGCCTTCCTCTTAGAATTAACCAATCTTACAGTACTCGAAGTTGCTTTCTCGAACTCTTTGTTTATCATTGACATAATCTTCAAAAGACATTTTAATTTTTGTGTTGTTATAAATTCAATTTTCCCTTCTAAAATATTATCTATAAATCCTGGTTTATATTTAGATAAAATTAAAATAAAATTTTCAGTTATTATAACTAACAAAGTGTGTAATTCCTTTTTATTATCCGAAGGAATAATTTTAAAGAAAATATAAACATCTTTATTTATAAATTCTACTCTTGGTAATTCATTTTTATCTAAACCAGCAAGCAAATTTTTTTCATCTAAGTTGTACTCATCTACAAGATCTTTAAGTTCTTTTTCAGAAGGATCTACAACACTAATCCAGCATCCTTTTTTAAAATTTTCAATTTTTACTAATTTCTCGTCTTTTAAACTTCTTATAAGATACTCAATCATTTTCTACCTCTTACAAATATTCATAATTAATTAGTATAAAAAGTTATCTGTATCACTCAAAAACACTCTCAGGCAAATAACAACTCTTGATTATCTCATTAGTGATACTTGAATTATAATCTTCTATAATATTTTCTCTAAACTCTTTCAAAAACTCAACCAAAGTTTTATTTTCCAATTCAATTTCTAAAACAACATCCCATTCCCCTAAACATTTAAATAAACTAACAACATTTTTATTCATCTTACAATATTCAATAAATTCCTTATCAGCCTCTAGACTATAATCTCTCAACTTAATCAATAAAATAAACCTTCTAATATTTAATTTAGAATGATTAAATATGATAGAATATCCTTTAATAACACCCTTCTTCTCTAATCTTTTTTTTATTTCAACGACAGTTTTAGGATCTAACCCTGTTTTTTTACTAATCTTTAAATAACTACTTCTTCCATTATCTCTCAACATCTTGCATATCTCAATTTCTTTTTTATTTAAGTCAATCTTTTCTCTATCCCCAAACAAGATATTCGGAATTCCTGAAGATGTTTTTCTAAAATCATATTTAACAATAATAGGCAAAACAACAAATCTGTCTACTTTAAACTTTATCAAAAATTCTCTTAAGGATTTATTAAAATGAGAAATATTACTAGTTGAAAAAATAACTAAAAAATCCCATCCGATACTTAATTTCTCTATTTTTATAACATTCTCATTTTCCTTCAAATATTTTAAAATCTCATTTTCTTTTTCTAAGGACTTAAATCTAACTAAAACAATAAAATTAATTAAACCAAATTTAGAATTATCAAATACAGTTATATACCTCTTTATTATCTTGTTCTTCTCTAAGCTATGTATCAAATAATTTACAGATTGTTGACTTGTCCTTAATTTCTTTCCCAATTCCTTAGAGGTTGCTCTAGAATTTACAACCAATTCAGCTATTAATTTTCTTGATTTTTTATTCATTTATTTGTATATATAGATTTGAATATATAAATATTACCTTTTTTACAAAATTTTACATAACAACTTTAATTAATAATCTGAACTCCTCAATAAATATGATAGACTCTAAGAAGAAATTATCGGAATTAGTAGAAAAATCTAAACCTTATAGAACAGATAATTCAGTGTTACCTATAGTAGCTATTTCACCTGTTTATTCTGAAGGTTATTTATTCGAAAAAGAAGGAATCCCTAATGGGACTAACCATAGAATATTAATACCTTCAAAAGACCTCTTGGAAATAGAAGAAATAACAAAACCAGAAGAAACATTGTTAGTAGCACTAATGCCTTATGGTCCTTTCAATTTAGGAATAGAAAGAAGGGAAACTATTTTACCATTTTCTATTTACGATGACAGTTTCCAAGAGTTTATTACACACTATCAAAATCAAGGTTTGCTTTATGATTGTAATCTAGAAGACAATCCTGATCCAACATGTTTTACTTATATTAGAAATTTGGCTAACATTATTTCTAAATTACAAAAAGCACTTTTAAATAAGTCATTAATGCAAAGATGGAGGGATCATAAGGATCAATCACTTATACAAATTTTAGGAGAAATCACAAAAGGAAAACAAGTAGATTGGCCACCAGATATTGAAAGAATACTTGATGGAGAAAAAGCAATTGATTCAATACCAAATTTTATCGTTGAAAAAAATATTAGTTAGTCTATTTCTACTTCCCTACCCTAAACATTAACAATTACCCCAATATCATATCTCTCAACCACAATAATCCTTAAAAATCTCTTAAACTTTCTTTATTCAAAATGAAAGAATTCACAGACCTAATTAAAAAAGCAAATACATCTTTTAGAATAGCTGATCATTTAACATACATAACATTCCCTTTAATAAAAGATATAAAAATAACCATAACTATCCTAACGAATCTAAATCATTCACTAAACTCAGCAATGGAATCTTTACTTTTTCTAGAAAGAGAATTCAAAAGAATCCATTATGAAGACAATTTCAAATCAAAATTCGAGATTTTTAAAAAGAAAGTAGCACCTAAATACCACCTTCAAATATATCTTCCATTAATCTTGGAAATAGAAGAAATAATCCAGCATCATAAAAAATCTCCATTAGCCTTCACAAAAAAGGACAAATTCATAATAACCAATCATGATTTCCAAACCCAAATTATTACAATAGAAAAAATAAAAAAGTATATAAGTGAGTCTAAACCCTTTATACATAAAATAAATAAAATAGCATTAGAACATGAGAGAATTTTCAGAAGATGAAGTCAAGGAAGAACTAAAAAGAGCAGATCATCTGATATATGTAACATTAAAATATACAAAAACAGGTGATGTTATCATAAGCATTATCAAACGTTTGATATCTGCTCTTGATTTTGCTATTCTAGAAAGTCTAGAAAAATCAAAAATAATCAAGGAAATTCCTCCTTCTCCAATAAAGCGTTGTCAAACATTAAAAGAAATTTACAAAGAAGAAGCAGATGACTTAATCTCTTTCTATTTACTTCTTAAAAAAATTGTAAAATCTGAATACGAAGTCAAAGAACAATACAGAAAACATATTACATTAATAACATCGCATAAAAAAGTAGATGTAGACACACTAAAGGAATTCTATAAAACAACCCAAAATTATATAAAATTCCTAAGAGGTGAGGAAATTGACTAAATTTGTTTGTATTGCATCAGGAAAAGGTGGAACAGGAAAAACTACTACAACTCTAAACTTAGGATTAGCACTATCAAAATATAGAGATGTCACAATTATAGATGGCAATATATCAACACCAAATATTGCTCTGCATTTAGGAATTCAAAACCTACCGATTTACCTTAATCATGTCCTTCAAGGGAAAAAGAAAATAATGCAATCAGTTTATACACACAAAAATCTAAAAGTTATTCCATCATCAATATTCCTAAAAGACATAAGACAAACAGATCACAAAAAATTAAAGACAGAAATAAGGAAATTAAAAGACCTAACTGATATTGTTTTAATAGATTCATCAGCTGGTTTATCAGACGAAGTTGTTTCTTGCATGAGAGCATCAGATGAATTATTAATAATAACAAACCCAGATTTACCATCAGTAACAGATTCATTAAAAACAGTAAAACTAGCAGAAGAACTTAATGTACCAATTACAGGAGTTGTCTTGAATAAAGTATCAGGAAAACATGACCTATCTAAAAAAGAAATAGAAAAAATCCTTGAATATCCAATAATAGGTCTAATACCAGAAGATCCAAATATCCCATCATCTATTAAATTAACAAAACCAATCCTTCATTCATTTCCAAATTCACCTGCATCCCTATCATATAAACAACTAGCAGCAGATCTTACCGGTAATACATATGAAGGATATAAAGAAGAAAATATTGTTTCTAGAATTTTAGATTTCTTTGGTTTATAGTAACATAAAATTTAAATAATGCAACAGAATATGTTATAAATATGTCAAATAAATTAGAAAATATAGTAAATAGGACAGAAGAAAAACTATCTAATGATCACTCAAAAATCCCAGACCCATTTGGGAGGGCATGTATAAAAATGACATATACATTACTAATTGGAGCAGCAGTAACAGTACCATCAATATTTATATATTCTGGTTTCTCAGATCAACCATCAACACAAACAGTACTAAATATAGCAGGATTTGGTATGGGATTACATTATTTAGCAGGAGTATGTTGGTCTGCAAAAGATATTATTAACTGTGTAAAAGAAGATCTTTGATCTTGGTATGATACCCTAAAACTTAGTGATATAATACCCTACAATCTTCATTCTTAACGATTTATAACACAAATTCTAAACCTAGCAGAACAATAACTTTAAATACCCAAAAACCCTCTTTTACCATACAATGAAACAAAGTGATTTAGTTCATCATTGACAATTTTTCTAGTTATAACTATAACAAATTTTATAAACTTGTATTCAGTTCTATATCATATGGCGGTAGTGGTCCATTGGTAAGATTCAAGCCTGTGGAGCTTGAGAACCGAGTTCGATTCTCGGCTATCGCCCTTAAACAAAGAGGTGCAAAATGACTGATTTGTATCCAGAAGAAAAAAGAATCCAAAACTACCTGTTCAACATATTCAAAACTATATCTTTAAAATATGGCTATGAAGAAATAGAACCACCAATTCTAGAATCAGCAGATATCTACAAAAAATCAGGTCAAGAAATACCTCAACAAATGTATACCTTCAAAGATAAATCATCTAGATTACTAGCTTTAAGACCAGAAACAACCCCATCAATAGCAAGAATGATTCAAAATAAATCTCTACAACTTCCAATAAAATGGTTCTCAATTTCAAGATGTTTCAGATATGAAAGAGAGCAAACCGGTCGTGCAAGAGAATTTGATCAATTTAATCTAGATATTATAGGTTCATCTTCAATGCAGGCAGACGCAGAAACCATCAAAACCTTAATAGAAATCTTAAAAGCACTAAAACTAACAAAGAAAGATTTCTTCATAAGGATTTCAAATAGAAAACTAATAGAAGACCTATTAAAATCAATTAACATCAAAAATATAAAAGAGGTTTCAAGAATCATAGACAAAAAAGATAAACTTTCAGAAAAAGATTTCAAATTAGCATTAAAAGACCTAAAATTATCTAATCAACAGATCTTACAACTTCAAAAAATCCTAAAAATTTCTTCTCTAAACAAAATAAAGATCCAAAGTCAAGGCTTACAAGAATTAAAAGAATTATTTTCATATCTAAAGTCCTATAAAATTCAAGATTATTGCAGATTAGACCTATCAATAATGAGGGGGTTTGATTATTACACATCAACAGTTTTCGAAGCTTTTGATTCCAAAAAGCAATTCAGAGCTATTGCAGGTGGTGGAAGATATGACAACCTAGCTTCTTTCCCAGGAGTTGGATATGGCTTAGGAGATAAAATATTAACCCTCGTTTTAGAATCCAAAAACAAACTTCCATCCCTAAAAAAACAAATAGACTATTACATAGCTCCTGTCAGTAAATCAATAATTCCAAAAGCAATTCAGATAGCAGAAAAACTAAGAAAAAACTATACAGTTGAAATTGATTTATTGAATAGAAACCTGACAAAACAAATAAGATATGCTTCCTCAATAACCCAAAATTTGATAATAGTAGGAGAAAAAGATCTTAAAAATAAAAAGATAACCTTAAGAAACCTGAAAACAGGAAAAGAAAAAAAGATTTTAATATCTAAACTTTAATTTTTCTAAAGGACACAAAACACCCTCATCAAATTTGTTCCATAAATATTCTAAATTGCTTAAAGGAAATCTATCAAACAAATATTCACAACAATCTTCAAAAACCCATTCTAATC
>CAYQQE010000013.1:0-10334 GCA_964419915.1 Candidatus Woesearchaeota archaeon | reverse complement strand
GCTTTCCCACCAAATAAAACACTAAACCTCATTTTCACAAAAAAAAGATTTCCACTTGTATTTAAATGTTTTCATAAAAACCTTTAAAAACTTCAAATACATTTTTAGTTTATGTTCAAAAGAAGATTAACTCAAAAAGAAAAAAAACTAATTTCGGAAATAATCAAATTCATCAAAGAAAAACATCTTACTTCTGAAAACCATGATTATGGTCATATTTTTGAAGTTACACAATACTCAATAGAAATAGGAAAACAAATACCACAAGAAGTTGATCCATTTATCCTAATATGCGGTGCTCTATTCCATGATATAGGTAGAATTATCAACATTCCAGCATTCCATACCCTACATTCAGTAGAGGGTTCATCTGTTGTAAATGAATTTTTAGATATTAAAGGTGTAGAAAAAGCAAAAATAAACAAAATAAGAGAAATTGTTCTTACACATTCTTCCTCATCTTTTATAAAACCAAAAACAATAGAATCAAAAATTGTTTATGATGCAGATGCAATAGACAGATTAGGTTATGTCGGTATTTTTAGGGGGGTTATGCATAAAAGAGGCTCAACAGAAGACATTCTAAATACACTAATAAAAAAAAGAAATAAGATTTACAAACAATTAAATTTCTCTATAAGCAAAAAGATAGCTAACAACCTACAAAAACAAACAATAGAATTATTATCTAAATTAAATACAGAACTCAAAAAAAGACATAGGCATATACAGGTTAAAAAGATAAACAAACTAATCAAAAAGCTATAACTACCCAATAAAAGTAAACCAAAACCTTTAAATAAGTAAAATAAATTAAATTTAATATGCAAATCCCACCAGAATTACCACAAATTTCTGAAAAAGAACAGGAAGAATTGAAGAAAAAGTTTAATAAAATAAAACAAAAATTAGATCAATTAAAAAAAGAATTAAAAACAAAATATAAGGAAAAATTAATTGCTATTTCTTTACTACCGCCAGAACTACCAAAACCTCAAATACCTAATATGCCTCAATTACCAGAAGAAAAACCAGACCCGAACAAAATAAACACCTTAGTTTTAATAGATGATGAAGAAATTGAAGAAAAAAATAAAATAAATTTCATCAAAAAAGTAGATGCAGAAATTAAAAAAATTGGTTCTGATTTAGATAAAAATTTAGACATTAAAATTATGGCTCTTTTTGAACTAAGAGAAACCTGTTATGATGGCAAATATGATATTCTACAAATGATCGCAATGGGTGCTCCTATTTATGATCCAAGAGAACTATTAATGGCTTTAAAAGTTTCAGAGATACACAAAACAATGGTCATTAAAAAATTCGAAAAATATGTTGTTAGTTATGTAGCAGCTGGTTCTTTATTCAGAGGGGAAAAAGCAAATGATATTGATATTTATATTGTTATTGATGACACAGATGTCAGAAGAATGCCACGTTTAGAATTAAAATCTAAGTTAGGAGCTATCATCAGAAGCATGGGTGTAGAAGCAACCATGTTAACAAATGTTAAAAAAGAATTCCATGTTCAGGTTTACATCTTAACAGACTTCTGGGAATCAGTAAAAGATGCTAATCCAGTTATCTTCACATTCCTAAGAGACGGTGTTCCATTATATGATAGAGGAGTTTTCATGCCATGGAAATTACTACTAAGAATGGGAAGGATAAGGCCCTCACCAGAAGCAATCGATCTTAATATGGATTTAGGTCAAAAATTAATTGATAGTGTAAATCTAAGATTATTAAGTGCAATAACCATGGACCTTTACTATGCTATCCTTAACCCATCACAAGCAGCATTAATGTTATATGGTGTTTCACCACCAACACCAAAAGAAACTATTGATTTATTAAATGAAATCTTTGTAAAAAAAGAAAAATTATTGAAAAAAGAAGATGTTGAAATCTTAGAAAAAATAAGGAAATACTATAAAGATATCGAACACAAAAAAATTAAAACAATTACAGGAAAAGAAATAGATTCTTTATTAGAGGATTCTAGAAAATATTTAAAGAAGATAGATATAGTTTTTAAACAATTACAAAAGAAAAAAGAAAAAGAAGACATTAACGAAATTTATAATAATACAATAAAAATAACAAAAGATTTTTTAAATACCAAAGCAACAGATGAACAATTAATTAAAGAATTTAAACAAGAAATCAAAAAGCAAAAACTTCCAGATAGATTATTAGAATCTTTTAAATCAATAACAAAAACCAAAAAAGACCATAAGAAATTATCAAAACAAGAAATTGAAAAAGTCAAAAAAGAAGCCAATATCTTCACAAAAACCTTATTTGAAAAAATACAACTAAAAAGAGGGAAAGAACTTGAAAGATGTAAGATCAGATTCAAATATGGAGAGTTATATGGAGAGGTTTTATTACTAGATAAAATTGCTTTCATAACCTCAAATATCGATGCAGTAGAAAAAGAAATATCAAAAGCTAAAATATTATCAAATGGTGGCTTGTCTTCATTAGAGAAATCATCTTTACAAGAACTAGAACAATATATAATTAAAAACAAACTTCCTAAAAATGTTTTTATAAAAGAAAAAATTTTTGAAGATCTAAAGAAAATTTTTGGGAAAGATATAGAAATCTTAATTACTTATTAATTCCACAACTTTTAAATACCTGTTTCCTTTTTTCTAATTAATGCAAAAAGTAACCCCATGGGAAGTAAAAGGTGAAGTAGATTATTCAAAATTAATCAAAGAATTTGGAACATCCCCAATTTCAGAATCATTACTAAAAAGAATAAAAAACCACACAAAAGACTTACATTTCATGTTAACAAGAAAAATTTTCTTCTCTCATAGGGATTTACCATGGTTATTAGACGAATATGAAAAAAATAACAAATTCTTTCTTTACACAGGAAGAGCTCCCTCAGGTGATATTCATTTAGGTCATCTAGTTCCATGGATTTTTACAAAATGGTTACAAGACAAATTTAATGTTGATTTACTATTTCAATTCCCAGATGAAGAAAAAGTTGTTTTCAAAAAAGACCTAACTTTTGAAGATACAGAAAAATTTACAAGAGAAAATATGTTAGATGTCATTGCTCTAGGCTTTTCACCTAAAAAAACAAAATTCATAATAGACACAGTACATGCTAATCTAATGTACAAACATGCAATGAGAGTAGCTAAAAAGATCACATTCTCAACAGTAAAAGCAACCTTCGGATTAACAGATCAATCAAATCTAGGACAAATTTTCTATACATCAATGCAAGCAGTTCCAGCATTTCTTCCATCAGTCATAAAAAATAAAAATATTCCATGCCTAATCCCATTAGCAATTGACCAAGATGCTCATTTCAGAGTTTCAAGGGATGTAATGCCAAAACTAGGGTATTACAAACCAGCAATTATTCATTCTACATTTTTACCAAGTTTACTAGGACCAAAAGGAAAAATGTCTGCTTCATCATCTCAAGATACAATCTACACAACAGATTCTCCAAAAACAGTAGAATTAAAAATCAAAAAATATGCATTCTCAGGAGGACAACCAACTATAACAGAACACAAACAAAAAGGTGGAAACCCAGACATAGACATTTCCTATCAATATCTAAAAATGCTTTTCGAACCAGATGATAAAAAATTAGAAAATATCTACCAAAACTACAAGTCAGGTTCTTTACTAACCTCAGAACTCAAAGAAATCATAATTAAAAAAATAAATTTTTTCTTAAAAAAACACCAGCAAAAAAGAGAACAGGCCAAAAAGAATATAAACAAATTCATATTACCTACATAAATGCTCCAAGCTTTTATCTTAATTGCAGTATCCTCTGGTTCAGAAAGATTTATCTATGATCAATTAAAACAATTGCCAGAAGTAGAAGAAATCAATGAAATTTTTGGAGAATATGACCTAATAATAAGAATATCAGTTAAAGACACAAGAGAATTAGACACTTTAGTATCAGATAAGATAAGGGCAATAAAAGATATAAAATTAACTTCTACTATGATTGTTGCTAGATAATTCTTCCACAATATCAACCAAACCTTCTAATTCTTTCTTTAACCAAGGAAACTTATAAATTACCTCTTCATCTTCTACTAAAATTATTTCTTCATACAATAACCCATCAACCATAGCTCTTCTCAACCTCTCATTTTTGTTCCATAAAGCTCTAGTAAGCACATTCCTATTATTGGTAACAGTATTTACAAAATGAGAAACATATATAGAGATATCTCGTCTATATTTCTCTAACAAATACTCTTCTAATATCTTTTTTTCCATAAAATCTCCAGAAACTCCTCTCCTTAAAAACTTTACTACTCTAAAATAAATACACACCGAAAGGTTTATAAACTAATTATTGTTTACAACTCTACAATGATAGTAAAAGAAGAATTCCTTAAAAAATTAAGGCAAACATTTAATTTAAATATATATGAAGTAAAAATCTGGACATCCCTATTATCTAAAGGTATTTCTACTGCAGCAGAACTTTCAAGTATTTCAAATGTACCAAGGTCTAGAAGTTATGATGTTCTTGAATCCTTAGAAAAGAAAGGTTTTGTAATTATGAAACTAGATAAACCAGTAAAATATATAGCTGTGAAACCAGAAGATATTGTTAGAAAAGTAAAACAAAATATCAAAAGAACAGCTGATGAAAGAATTTCTGTTTTAGATAATATAAAAGGTACAGAATTATTTAATGATTTACAAACTTTACACAAACAAACAATGACCTTTATCAAACCATCAGAATTATCAGGTTCTGTTAAAGGAAGAGACAGAATTTACTCACATATTGCAACAATGCTTAAATCAGCAAATAAATCAGTAACCATAGTAACATCTTCAAAAGGTCTAATCAGAAAATTAGATGCATTTCAAGCAACCTTAAAAAGATTAAAAAATAAAGGTGTAAAAATAAGAATTGCAGCTCCTTTAAACAAAGAAAACCAAACTATTGCTAAAGTAAATGGTCTTGCAATCAAAAACATGGATAAAATAAATGCAAGATATGTGATAGTTGATAATAAAGAAGTCCTAGTTATTGTTACAGATGATAATGAACATTCAACATCTGATATCGGTATTTGGGTAACAGCACCAGCATTTGCAACAGCTTTAGAAAATTTAATGGATGTTTCCTGGACATCATTAAAAGCCTCATAATCACCTCTTTTTCCTGGGAAGATTCGTCTTCCCAGGTTTAATAAATAGAAAAGAATAAAAACCAGAGAGTTTTAACAACAAAAATGATGCAATTCCAAGATGAATTAAGAGTAATAGATATCCAATTTGATCATATTACTCCTTATGACAGAAACTTAGATAGTTGGGTAAGAAGTTTAACATTTGATGGTTCTCCTGGGATTCCAAGAGGAGAGCGTGAAGGTAAAACTCAAAAACAAAGACTTCAAGATTATACAAATCTAGCAGGAAAAGCAATTGAAGAATTTGATAAAAGAACCGCAAAAATGATGACCTTTCCTAGAGTAAGACCAGATGTAGATACTTTTTTTGTTTGGTTACAAACCATTTTTCAATTTCTAAGACAAGAATTTAGAAATAACCACCCAGGATATAATATTTCAATAAGTTTATATGATTATTATATAAAAGCAGAATTTAGTTATCAAGAATAATCTTCAACAGTTAAAACATTTTCACCAAAAACTATTTAAACAAAAACTTCCATTTCTTCCTTAATGAAAAATCTAATAGAATCGCTTCATCCGTTAGAAAGAAAAATTATTCCATTTCTAAAAAATAATTCTACATTACAAGATCTAAAAAAATCTTCTCTATCAGAAACAGAAATCACAAGAGCTCTACAATGGTTAGAAAATAAACAAATCTTAAAAATTAAAAAAGAAAAACAAGAGATAATAGAACTAGATAAAAATGGTTTAGAATACACAAAAAAAGGTTTACCAGAAAAACAATTACTTATTCTATTAAAAACACCTTTAACAATCCCAGAAATAAAACAAAAATCTTCTCTCTCAGATGAAGAAATAAATATTTCTTTAGGATTATTAAAGAAAAAATCAGCAATAAAAATAGATCAAAAAATTTCTTTAACATCACAAGCAGAACAGTTACTAAAAAAAGAAACCTTAGAAGAACGATTCCTTAAATCATTACCATTATCTTTACCATCATTAACACCAGAACAGAAATATTCCTATCAAGAACTTAAAAAAAGAAAACAAATTATAAAAACAACAACAAAAAAAGAATTAACAATAACGTTAACATCTTTAGGAGAACAGTTAACAAAACAAAAACTAGAAACAAACTTAATAGAAACTTTAACTCCAGATATAATTAAAAATTACAAAAATCAAAAATTCAGAAGGTATAATGTAACAATTAACGTTCCAAAGATTTACGGGGGAAAACGCCATATAGTAAACCAATCAATTTCCTACATTAAAAAAATATGGCTAGAATTAGGATTCAAAGAAATGCAAGGTTCTATAATACAAACAGCATTTTGGGATTTAGATGCTCTATTTGTTCCTCAAGATCATCCAGCAAGGGATATGCAAGATACTTTCTATTTGGATCTACCAAGAGGAAAATTACCAGAATTACAAAAAATAATAAAGCAAACACATGAATCAGGATGGACAACAGGAAGTAAAGGATGGCAATACCCTTATAACGAAGACCAAGCAAAAGAAATCCTATTAAGAACGCACACAACGGTCCTATCAGCACAAACAATAAATAAATTAAAACTTTCAGATTTACCTCAAAAATTTTTCTCAGTTGGAAAAGTTTATAGAAATGAAGCACTGACCTGGAAATCACTTTTTGAATTTTACCAAGTAGAAGGTATTGTTATTGATGAAAATGCAAATTTCAGAAACCTAATAGGGTATCTGAAAGAATTCTTTAAAAAACTTGGTTATGAAAAAATAAGGATAAGACCAGCACATTTTCCATACACAGAACCATCAGCAGAAATAGACATTTTCCACCCAATTAAAAAAACATGGATAGAATTGGGCGGTTCAGGAATCTTCAGACCAGAAGTTACTAAACCATTACTAGGAAAAGAAATACCAGTCCTAGCATGGGGATTAGGATTAGAAAGATCAATAATGGAATATTACAATATTAAAGATATAAGAGATCTATACAAAAACGATCTCAAATTTTTAAAAGAAGCAAAAATTTGGTTAAAATAAAATGCCGACAATAACACTGAACAAAAGAGAATTTGAAAGATTAGTTGGAAAAAAACTTCAACTAGAAAAACTAAAGGATAGAATATCTTATCTAGGAACAGATTTAGAAGATATAAAAACCAATGAAATTAATCTAGAAATATTTCCAAACAGACCAGATTTACTTTCAGAACAAGGTTTTGCAAGAGCTTTTTCATCTTTCATAGGAGTTAAAACAGGTTTACGCAAATATTCAGTTAAAAAATCAAATCATAAAGTTATTATCCATTCTTCATTAAAAGATATAAGGCCTTATACAGCATGTGCTATTGTAAAAAATCTAAAATTAGATGACGAAAAAATAAAACAGATAATACAAATCCAAGAAAAATTACATATCACATATGGAAGAAACAGGAAAAAAATAGCCATAGGTATTTATCCATTTGAAAAAATAAAAACACCTATTTACTTTAAAGCAGAGGATCCATCAAAAATAAAATTCCAACCTTTAGAATACCCAACAGAACTTACAGGTTCACAAATCTTATCTAAACATAAAGCAGGTAGGGAATTTGGTCATTTATTAGAAAACTACAAAAAATATCCAATCTTCATCGATTCAAATAACAACATCTTATCAATGCCACCAATTATTAATTCTGAACTTACAGGTAAAATAACACAAAAAACAAAAGATGTTTTCATCGAATGTTCTGGTTTTGATTTAAGAATCCTTCAAAAATGTCTAAATATAATAGTAACAGCTCTAGCAGATATGTCTGGAATAATCTATTCTATGGAGTTAAAATACGAAAACAAAACTATCACAACACCTAACTTAACACCAGAAAAAATAAATCTGGATTTAAATTATGTAAATAAGATTTTAGGTTTATCATTAACAGAAAAACAAATCAAAAAATATCTAGAAAGAATGGGTTATGATTACAAAAACAAAACAGTTTTAATACCAGCATACAGAACAGACATTTTACACCAAATTGATTTAATAGAAGACATCGCAATTGCTTATGGTTATGAAAATTTCAAACAAGAGATACCAAAAGTCGCTACTATCGCTTCTGAATCAAAAATGGAAATACTAAAAAATAAAATAGCAGAAATTTTAATGGGTTTAAATTTAACAGAGGTATCAACATATGCTCTATCAAATAACCACATTCAAAATACCTTTATGAACACATCTTTATCTCTGATACATCTTAAAAATTCAGTAAGTTCAGATTATAATGTCTTAAGGATGTGGCTGACACCATCTTTATTGGAAGTTTTAAAAAATAACAAACACAATGAATATCCACAAAACATTTTTGAAATCTCAACAATTTTCAAAACCGGAACATCAGAAACACATACACAGGAAAATGAAAGATTATGCATTTTACTCCATGACAAAAATACAAATTTCACGGTAATAAAACAAATCTTAGATTATTTATTTTCCTCATTAAATCTAAAATATTCAATAAACGAAACAGAACATCCATCATTCATTCCAGGAAGAGTTGCAAGAATTTCCCATAACAACAAAGAAATAGCCTACATAGGTGAAATTCATCCATCTGTTTTGAAAAACTTTGGTTTAGAATTACCAGTTGCTGCTCTAGAATTAAATTTAACAGAATTATTTAATTAATCTCTTTTTAATATTCTTTAAAAATCTTCCCCTAGAACCTTTTAACTTTTCAAAAACTTTTTTCTCTTGCTCAACCAATTTCTTATCTACTTCTTTAAATAACTTCTTGAAAACCTTTTTCTCTTGTTCAACTAACCTCTCATCTACTTTTTTAACTTTTTCAGCAACTTTCCCTAAATAAACAGTAACAACAACAGCTAAGATAGTTACAGCCACAGCATAAATCCAAGGACCATACTTTGTTAAATCAAAATTTTCGATTAAACTCTTAATAGCCTCATTCCAAGCTAAAGCAGCAACTAAACCAAAAGCAGAAGTCATTAAAAGTGTTAATTTATCAATCATCTCATTACTAAGCATAGTCTTTATTAAATTAAACTTGTTTTTAAATTTTACTCTTTATTAAACCGGTTGTTGTTGTATAACCTCAGACAAATCACGAGAACAAAGATATATTTTCCCTTTCTCACATCCAAAACCCCTATAACATTCCCTTTCTTCTTCTAATTTTAATAATTGATCTATTGCAGTTGTCAAACCTTCCATAAGAATACCATGACAAGAAGATAATTTCTCTAATTGTTCATTAGAAAATTCAATCAAAAAACAAGGATTATTACAATCATAATTAATTCCTTCTCCTTCTAAAGCATCATGACATCCAAACAAAACAATTCTTTTTAATCTACATTCTCCTTCTACTAACTTTAACATAGGTGGAAAAAATCCTGGATTAAAAAAGGAATATCTCAGCATTTTACATAGAAAACCAAAACAAATACTTAAACATTTCTATCATTTTTTAGTAAAATATTCCACTGTCATTTTCAAACCTTTATTTATATCAACTTCAGGCTTCCATCCTAATTCTTTCTCAGCTTTACTAATATCTAAAGCAATTCTAAAAACCTCTCCTTTAACTGCATCTCTATGCTCTTTCTCACCTTTCCCAATTATTTTACTAATCTTCTCAAATAATTCATTTATACTAATTTCTTTTCCAGTCCCAATATTAAAGATTCCCTCTTTATTCAAAGCTAATAAATTAGCTCTAGCAACATCTTCAACAAAAACAAAATCTCTTGTTTGTTCACCATCCCCATTAATAAAACATTTTTTCCCTTCTTTTATATTATCAATAAAAATACTAATAACTCCAGCCTCACCTTTAGGATCCTGTCTAGGTCCATAAACATTACTATACCTTAAAATAACATATCTCAATTCAGAATTTCTTAAATACCATTCAGCACAATACTTACTAAAACCATAAGGACTTAAAGGATTTATTCTATGATCTTCATCACAAGGTAATTTTTCGGGTTCACCATATATAGCACCACCAGAACTAGCAAAGATAAATTTCCTAACATTAAATTTCTTACTTAATTCTATTAAATTTAAAGTTCCTAAAATATTTATTTCAGCATCTTTTATAGGATTTATAATAGAATCCCTAACATTAATTTGTGCTGCTTCATGAATTACAATATCAA
>CAYQQE010000012.1:0-10556 GCA_964419915.1 Candidatus Woesearchaeota archaeon | reverse complement strand
ACCTCTATAACTTAAAAAACCAGGATTTTCATCTAAATAACCATGCATACCTTTAACAATTTTTTTATCATAACTATTTGGAAAAATTAAAATGCCTTTTTTACATATCCCGATTAACTCACCATACCTTTCATCTTTCATTCTGGCTTTGTACTTTTCATAATCTTTCTCTTCTAAAACTTTCATTCCTAATCCTTCTAAACATTCTTTAACTCTTTTTTTATCTTCTAAAAACCAAAATCTAGCAACACTAGAATCTAAAAACATTAAACATTTAGTATTTAATTTCTCAACTTCCTTTTTAACATTTACAGTTCCTTTAACATCATACATTCCATGGTCCCCCACAATCACTAAATTGTAATTTTCATTGAAAACATCTTTAATCAATAAATCAATTTCCTTTAATTTTTCTAATCTTTCCATTCCCAAACCATATTCATGCCCTACTTTATCTAATCCTAATAAATGAACAAAATAAAAATCATAATTCTCTTTTAATTTTCTTTTTAGAATTTCCATAACCTTTTTATCAGAGTATTTAAAAAAATTCAATTTCTTTTTCTTATCATAACTAAAAGGATAGTTAAAATACCAAAATCTTTTTCCATTATCTTTTAATTCTCTAAACAAATTATTTTCTAAACAAGTCAATCTTCTCTTAGAAAAATCAAAATATTTTAAACTTCTAAAATCAAAGTTATACAACTTCAATAAATAAGTTTCACCTCTCAATAACATAAATAAAATATTCAAATAACTAAAAGATTTTTTAATTAATCTGTTCTTAACATCGAAATAGCTTAACCATTTTAATTTACTTTTCTCACTTCTCATAATATTAAACCAAAAACCATGCTCTTCTATATCTTTACCAGAAAAAATACTCTCTAAATGTCCACCATATCCGACTAAACTCTTAACAGAACCATACATACTTTTACTTTTCAAGGATCTAACAAAATCCATTTTATCTATTTCATCTTCTCTCCAAGAATCCAGTAAAATAAATATTGTTTTCATACTATTTTCTGCCCAAAAAATATTCTACAGGCATCTCCATTACTCTTCCTGCAATTATCAAATAATTCTTTTTTATCTCTACTAAACTTTACAGGATAAACTCTCTTAATAAATTTATAAGCTCTAAAAATCTCATCATTTATTTCACCACTTTCCTCAACACTTCTGTACATTAGAATTCCACCTAAATAAATAAGGATATCAGGCATAACCCTATTAAACAAAACTCTATAATAACTAAATTTATGATACCTCTTTAACCTCCAAAAATATAAAACATTAAAATACAAAGGCAATAACCTAATAACCACACCACTTAAATTTCTACCTAATTTCTTCTCTTTTAATTTAAAATCAACATAAGGTTTTAAATATCTTTTAGGAAAATCAAAATAAAACTCTTCCAAATTATTAATACCAAAAACCCTATTCAAATAGTAATCCAAAACTATCAACAACATTTCTCTAGTCTCAAACCAATATTTAATAGGATCTTTTTTAATCTCTAATTTCAATTTTAATTCAACACCCTCTCCAACTTTCTCAACTAAATTCTTATCTTTATCATATAATTCCATAAATTCTTTTTCATAAACCTCTTTAAATTTCTTCAACCTTTCTTTATGCGTCAAAGGCATTTCACCTTTCAACAACAATAAAGTAGTTATTATTTCTAATCTTGCTTTAGCACAACCATAAATCATTGTTCTTCCTTTATCAGGAATCTCATCAAAATACTTAGGAGAAAAGGTCTGAAAATTATAAGAAACCCTATTCAATAAGAATCTTATACCATCACTCAAAGGGATATCTTTTATTCTGAAATCAGGTATTTCTTTTCTTGTATCTTCACCATATAAAACGTAACTGCAATGTTTTAACTCATAAATCTTCAATAAGAATGGTAATTTTCTTAATTCATCTATAGTTAAATTCTTCAAATCAATAGAAAAAGTATCTAATTGTGTGGTTGTTGTTCTAAACTCATCATAAGGTTTTAAATCAATTTTCTTCCAACATTCTTCTTCAACTTCATATAGTATTTTCTCATTTATTTTCTTTTTAGTTATTATATAAATATCATAATCATTCAAAGGCAATATTCTACCATCTTTAATTTCGTAACTCCCTTCACCTTTTCCAAAACCACCAGCTAATATTACAGAAATAGTATTTATTCTTTTATTTATCTCTTCAACTATTAATCTTAATTGTTTTTCAATTTCTTCATCTATTTTTTTATCATTTGTAAATTTCATTTCTTCCTCGCAAAAACAACCATCATCGAAGGCAACCAAACCAAAAAACTAAATCTACCAAACTTCAAATTTACTTTAAAATACCTAAAAAAATTCTTAAAACTTACATATCTAAAATCTTTTTTAATCTTTATTACTCCAAAACCAGCTTTGTTTAACATCTTCCTTAAGGTTTTTTCAGAAAAATAATATAAATGTTCTTCAGGATTTAAAAAATTCCATTTCCTGCCCATTAATTTAGCAAACCAACTATCAATATTTCCAGTAACAACTACCAATAAACTATTTTCATCTAAAATTTCATTAACTTTTCTTAAATCTTTAAAAGGATCTTTGCTATGCTCAATAAAATCAAACATAGTCACAATATCAAACTTCTCTTTAATGTCTATTTTATCAAAATCTCCAATATCTACACATAAATGTTTTCCGCTACAATACCCTACAGCAAATTCACTTATCTCCACACCTTTAACTTCATAACCATTTTCTTTAGCAACCTCTAAAAACTCACCAGTACCACAACCAATATCTAACAATTTCTTTTTTTCTGAAAAGGTTAATTTCTTAATATCCTTAATCAATCTTCTAAAATTTTTTTTCTTTAAATTACTTTCTTCCAAATAATCTTCATAAACACTACCCTTTCTAGAAAAATAACTTTTATCATATTCTATTTCTTTTCTGGGATTAACATAAACCAACCCACATCTACATCTAACAATTCTAAAATCATTTTTAATATACTTCAAACTATCATAACTAGAATTACACAGATTACATCTAACTTTTTCCAACATTTTACAACTTCTTTGAACTTCCTATATACTCCCATTTTGTTGAATATTCCTCTTTTTTCGCATCTTTCCTAGCTAAAATATCAGCGTATTTGTCTATTCCTAAAAATCCCAAAAAATAAATCAATTTCAACGGATTTAAACTTAATTCTTTTAAAGTTGCAGGTATTAATTCCTTAGTTGAATTCGAAGGAACTCTATAATTTTTTATTTTTTCAATCTGATAATGTCCTAACATAACTCTCTTCCTTTGCTTAACATAATCAGTTATATTTAAAGGATGCTGTATCTTAACAATCGCATCTTTGCTATATTCATTAAAATAACCATTTTCTCTTATTTTTATCCCAATAAACAAATCATCATTTATTATATTAGGTATTTCTTTCACAATCTTTGGTTTAATAGCATAAACATAACCAGAAATATGAACAAATTCTTTTTTCTTTACTTTATCCCTAGCCAATCTATCAAACAACCTAAATCTTAAATCTCCAACATAATCCCAAAATCTATTTTCTGTTTTCAAAGTTAAGGTTTTTCCACTTACAGCACCAACTCCATATTTAAATTTTTTCAACAAATTATCAAAACATTTATCCTCAGGCAAAACATCAGCATCCAACATCACTAAATATTCAGTTTTACAGTTTTTAAAGATTTTATTAATAGCAGAAGGTTTACCTTTTCTTTCTTTTTCACTTATCAATTTAATCCTTCCATCTTTCTTTATTTTCTCTTTAACTATATCTTCAGTTCTATCAGTACAACCAGAAGCAACAACAATAATTTCTTTTAAATCATTAATATTCTCACTTTCTATAATTCTATCTAATAATTTTCCTATATTACCTTCTTCATTATATGCACAAATTCCAATTGAAAAGTTCATTTTATCTGCTTATCTTTATTCTTTCAATTTTATACTCTTGTCCCCTTTCTGCTTTTATGTCATCTAAGTAATTTCCAATTATTCTTGGTAAGTCTTCTGCTATAACTTCATCACTTTCTCTTACCTTTCCGCTACCTTCGATAATCACATCAACACCATTTATTTTTGTTTCTAATTTCATCTTTCTACCACCCAATTAATTAATAAATTCAAAGATTATTAATAAAGGTTGTTCATTCTCATCACTATAAACCCTAACAGGTCTTACCTTATCCTTGTTCCTATCACCATAACTATAGGCCCAATCAGGTGTAAATCCAGGTTCAAACACACTAACAACCATATACTTAGGTTTTAATTCTTTAACTTTCTTATTAAAATCAGCCTCTGTTAATTTATCAGTTTCATTATGAAAATCAATCGTGTCTCTTTCAGAATAATACATATTTTGGTAATGTGACTGGCTAACTATTAAATCATCAGGTTCTGTATTCTGATATAACCAAATACCTGCCTCTTTAACAGCTCTATATGATTCTTGTTTATTTTTTATTAAACTATCAGCAAAACTTAATTGAAAAAAACTAAAAACAACCAATAAAACAACCAATAAAACAATCCATATATTTTTATTCTTTTTAAAATAATGTTGTGAATCCATAACACCTTTTCCTAAGATTATAAATAAAGCAGGAAACATAGCAAATACATATCTCTCTTCTATACCAGAACCAGCTAAACTAAAAAATACATAAGGAGTAAACATCCAAGTTAATAAAAACAATTTATTAATTAATCCTTCTTCTTTCTTCTTTAATAATAGATCAAAACCTAGAAATAAATCCAAACTCAAACCCAGAACTATCAAAAATATTAACAAGCCCAATAACTTTCCACTCAACAAAAAATTACTTAGTATAGCTAAAAGTCCTGGAGCGAAAACAACATAAGAAAACACATCTAAATTTTCCCATAATTTCCCAAAATTCATACTACCCTTGAATCTAACCTCTCCACCACCAATACCAGTAAATTTCTGAAAAGGATGTTCATAATTTAAACCTAACCAAATAAAAAATGGAGACATAATCAAAATAGCTATTACCAAAGCAATCCAGATATGTTTATTTTTAACAAATTTTATTCCATCTTTAGCTAATACCAAAACTAATAAAGGTAAGAAATAAATCAAACTTGAACCTCTAATAAACAATAAAAATCCTAAAGCAATTCCAGCAAATATCAAACTTTTTTTCTCTTCCTTAATAACACCTTTATAAGAAAAATAAGCAGTTGCTAACCAAATTGTTAAAGTAGGCAAATCACTTAATAATCTTGCGGTATGAAACAAATGCAACCATAAAACTGACATAGCAAATCCAGCTAACAATCCAACTTGTTTATTATAAATCTCTTTTCCTAACAAATAAGTCAACCAAACTCCTGCTATCGAAAATAACAGTATAGAAATTCTTAAAATGGTTTCCCCTCCCCCAAGCATATATAAAAAACCCCAGAATACAGATAAAAAAAATGGTCTTCTAGGATTGAATTCATAATGATTTAAAGGTAAATCCTGCCCGATTACTTTAGCTCCAGCCAAATAATCAGCACCATCCCACCAAACAGCTTGGTCAATATTAAAATACATTAATCTCAAAATAAAAGCAAATATTAACAAAGCTATCAATAAGTAAGTATGAATATCTTTATTACCTAAAAATTTCATAACAGTCTCTTTTTTCTTCTCAACTTCTTTATTTTCCTCTTTTATACTTTTTTCAGAATTATTCTCTTCCATTTTGCAAGAAGGAATTAATTACTATTTAAAAAGATTTGTATGATTTAAGAAAACATAATTATGCTGCCTGAACAAGCCGTTCTAGTTCATTAAAATCAATAGTTATTAAATCAGCAGCTGATCTTCCTTCACATATAATACCAACATACCCAAATACGCAACTATTCAAATCTTCAATTTCTTTACTAATATTATCACTTGGACAATGTAGAATAACATATGGTTCTCTTTTAACATCATAACTTTTCTTATCAACTACAACCTTTCCTTTAGTAACAGGTTTTCCGCATCCTATACAAAAATATTCTACCATTTATCCCCCACTAACATCGTTAAACAACAAAAAATATTTAAATCTTTCGTTAAAAATCAACATTTCAGCTCAAAAACCAATATCTTTTTTGGTTTATCAATCTTGTACAAATAATCATCATTATTCAATAAATCTTTCAACATTGGCCTTGTTTTAATAAATCTCTCGTCTATAACAATCAAATCAACATCATTCAAACAACCATATTTTTTTGTTTCATCATAATTAGCATAAGGTAAATAAACCTGTTTTCCTTCTGAATAATAAGCAACCCATGCCTTTCTCCCCATTATTATCTTTCCTTCATAACCATTGTTTTTTAACCATTCACCCATTTTTTTATGCTCAATCGCTTCAGTTCTTATATCTCCTTCTCCGCTATATAAAGCTAAAACATTACCAATTAATAATACAACAACTAAAACACCAATAATTAACTTCCAATATTTACCAAATTCAAAAACACCTTTACTCATCCATATTAATAAAAATGGAACTATTAAAGATAAATATCTAACCCAAACAACAAACATAGGAAAAAACAACAAAGGATACAAAAACAACAAAAACAAAAATTTATTCTCCCATCTAAAATCTTTTAAACCTAAAAAAGAAATAAGCAAAAACACTAACGGAAATATACTTCTAACTTTAAATATCTCTCTCCATAAATTTTTAAAATAATTCTTAAAAAAACCATCACTAAAAACATAACTAAAAATACTTTTATATTCCTTCCTTAAAATATCTCTCTTCAACTTCTCATTTTCTAATTCAAAGAAAGTTTTTTCATACTCCTCACTTCCAACATCTCCCTTACTCAATAAAAAAGTCAAACTACTCTTCCCATTACTCAATAACTTACCTGTTTCTAAATATAAAAAACCAATATAAGGAGCAATTACAACTAAAAATATCAACAAAAATACTAAACTTTTTACAATAACTTCTTTTTTATTTTTAACCAAACTGAAAACAAAAAATATTAAAACAGCAATAGCAATCTCTGGCTTTATCCAATAACCAACACCGAATAACAAACCAGTTAAGACATAATTTAACCATTTTTTATTATCTAGACTTTCCAAAGCAAAATAAATTCCAAAAAAGAACACAAAAAAATATAAACTTTCAGCATAAACAATATCAGATAAATAAACTAAAACAGGGTATAAAGCAGTTAACAAACCAGCAATTAAAGCAACTTTCTTGTTATAAACTTTTTTAGCTATCAAATAAATAGGAATGACCAATAAACCACCAAATAAAACTGATATCAATCTTCCAGCCAATTCTAAATTTCTAACAATAAATGATAATAAACCAACTAACAAAGGATACAAAGGAGAATAAACCAAATCAACATCACCTTCTATTCCAATATACCCATTACCAGTTACTAAATTTTTACCAATAGTAACTAAACCAACACCATCTTCTTCAATTACACTATGAAAACCTAAAAAAATAAGTCTGATTACTAAAGCTAAAATAAATACAATTAATAATTTCCAATTTATCTTCATTTTCCTCTATAAATTATAACTCTCTTTTATAAATCTCATTTTTAATCACAAAATACTTAATCAAACCATACAATTCATTTCTTTCTTTCAAAATCTCAAATTTATTCTCTCTAAAAATCTTCTTCATTTCCCTAACACTTAATCTATCATGTGGACCTTCTGGTAATTTCATTTTCAACTTTTCCATTATAATTAAACCAGGCTCAAAAATAGGATTAATAAAACTTACAAGTATCTTACTATCAAATTTTCTTAATTCATTAAAAACTTTCCTAACATCACCCAAATGCTCAACAACATCTATCAACAAAATAAAATCATATTCACCTTTCTTTAAATTTTCTGCATCCCCGACTTCAAATTTTAAATTTCCTTTTTTATATTTCTTCCTTGCTTCATTTATCATTCCTTCACTAACATCTATTCCTAAACCATAACTAGGTTCTAAAAAATCCAATAATTCACCAGTACCACAACCAACATCTAAAATTCTTTTACCTTTCCCAACTTCCTTCATCAATATTTTCTTCAAAGCTCTATAATAAAACTTATTTTTCTCTTTATACTTATCATATTCTCCACTTATTACATCAAAATGTTCTTTGATTTTGTTTTTCATTTTCTTCTTTGTATTTAGTATATTTCCTTCCATATTCAGAAACATCAAAACCACCAGCGCCACCCAACACATCAACTGCTTTTTCAAACATTTCTTTTCTTCCTTCATTTCCATTAACAATATCTGTTAACATCTCATCTAACCAAACCTTAAGATGATCAGGTAATTCTTTCAATTCCGATTTTTTAAATTCTTTAATCATTTTTTAAAACTAAACAAAACAGTATTCCATCCAGCCCTCACAACATTCAAAAGCTCATTTAAACTTCTTACCTTAAACAAAGTATTTAACACATAACTAGGCCTTAAATAAAATTCTTTATAAGCTCTAAATATTGCTCTTTCTAAATCTTCACTTTTCACATAACAAAAATACTCATTAAAAAAAGCACTGCTATGAACCTTATCTATACCCCACTGTGTTCCATCACCAATCTTATCTGTTTTTTCTTTTACCTTTTCAAATAATTCAGTTCCAGGAAAAGGTGTAGTAATTCCTATATCTATTGTTGTTGGTTTTATTTTTTTAATAAATTTTATTGTGTTATCTAATGTCTCTATTGTTTCACCCTCCATACCAAACATAAAATGAGCATGTGTATCTATTTTAATTTCATTAGCCCACTTAAACGTTTCTTCTATATCTTCAATTTTAATATCTTTCTTAGCAACATCTAATATTTCCTGCACACCTGATTCAACACCAACCCATAAACTATGACAACCAGCCTTCTTCATCAACTTCATTAATTCTTTATCAACGCTTCCAATTCTAATATTACACATCCAACTTAATTTAATGCCTCTTTCTAAAATACCCTCACAAATCTTCTCTGTTCTTTCCTTACTCACTGTAAATGTTTCATCCCTAAACAAAACTTCCTTAAACCCTTTCTTCCATAACATCTCTAATTCATCTAAAACATTCTCTGCACTTCTAAATCTATACTTTCTTCCATAAAAACTAGGAGAGGTGCAAAAAGTACATCTTCCTATACAACCTCTGCTACTCAAAATAGTAGCCATAGGCCATTTTTTAGCTAAAGGATTAAAATAATCTTCTTTATCAACCATATCCCAATCTGGGAAAGGTAATTCATCTAAATTCTTTATCACATCTCTTCTTTCATTAACCTTAATTTCTCCATTCTCCTTATAAGAAATTCCTTTTACTTTCCCTAAATCTCCATTTTTCTTCAAAACTCCAATTAATTCTTTAATAGTCTCTTCTGATTCACCCTGGATACCAAAATCAATTATTTCTTCTTTTAATGCTCTTTTAGGATAAACAGTGGTATGAGGGCCACAAAATACAACTTTCAATTTTTCATTTCTCTCTTTTAATTTTTCAGCAAATTCAACATCATCTCTAAAAGTTGTATTACTGCTAGCTATTATCAAAACATCAAAGTCATTATTTATTCTCTCTAACGATTCCTCTATTGTCCATTTCTTACTTAAAGCATCTATTAACCTCACATCTTCACTTTTCAAAACACTAGCAATATACATTAAATTCAATGGTGGTAACTGAATATCAGCCACTCTTTTACCATGGCACCAACAACCATAAATCAAATCCCTGCCTATAGGTTCATTATACTTATTAGGAGGATTTAAAACTAAAATTTTCATTTTAAAACACCTATTTAACACCCTTTTTTATAGTTTTCGAAAGAAGAATTATCCTTTTCTATCATAATCATCAGGAACCCATAAACCATAATTAAAAATATATTCTTTACTAGTTTTGACATCAAACATCCCAGATAATAAATAAGGAACTCTTATTTGATAACCAATTATGTCTTCTCCAAATTCTCTAAAACTCATAATTGCTCTATCAAAATCATTTCTTCGTTCAAGAACTTCTGGATTTTCTTTAAATTTTACTTCCAAAAAATTATCTTTAAATCTATCTTTTGAGGCTGTCTCTGATAGTAATTTTATGAATTCATCTGATTGTAATATACCCCTCAAATATTTATACCTTTTTAACCATCTGCCACCCGGTCTATTTACACATATCTGATATGCAAGTGGATGTTCTAATAACATAAAAATTAGTTCTTCATAAGCTTCTGATGGATTATCAATATTAGTTCTAACCATTATTGGATTATAAACTCTTGAATAAATATCATCATCATGATATCTTGGTCCTTTTTGTCTAAGAAAAGTACTAATAGATTTAATCTCTCCAAAAGTAATTTCTTCTAATTTTATACAGTTTGTATACATCTTAAACTCCATAGAACCTCTTTTAAATTAAAAATTACCTAAAAATTTATAAATTTAACTAAATTTCCACCAATCTATACTTCTT
>CAYQQE010000011.1:9614-10727 GCA_964419915.1 Candidatus Woesearchaeota archaeon | reverse complement strand
CAGTAAAAGCTAATATCATAAGGCTTTTATATGATGAATATCCAAAATCATTATCAGCAACAGCAATAGGTAAATATGAAGCTAGGGATAAACAATTTGTTTTGCGTTTATTACTAGAATTAGAAAAAGATAATCTAATTAAAACAATAAAAAAAACAAATCAAGGAAAACCATTTCTTAAAAAACAAAAATGGACTTTAACAGATAAATATTTTAATTTTTATAAAAATCAGTAATTTCGACACCCTTTCGACAATCCTTCGACACCTCAACAGCAATAGTTTTATATAATTTATGTTATTAACTGAAAAAATGCCAGAAAATACTTCTTTTGAAGAAAGAATAAGAATATCATTTTCTAAAGCTAAAGAACATACCAATAAACTAGAAAACGAGTTAAAAGAGCTTAAAAATCTATTAGAAAAGCAAAATAAAGAAATTATAGACCTAAAATCACAAATAACTAATATTTTAAGTTTTAATAACAAACTAGATTACCAAAATAAACTTAAAATTTCTAGTTCCATAAGAAACAAAGGGGTCCTTCGACAGTCCCTCGACGGTACTTCGACAGTAATAAATCAAGAAATTGAGCCAATTAAACAAGAAATCGAAGAAAATTTTAAGAAATTAACTGAAAAGCAATTTTTAGTTTTTATGACAATTTATGAATTAGAAGAGCAGAAACACTCACCTATACGTTATAAAGAAATTGCAAAGCACTTAAACCTCACTCAAAGTTCTGTAAGAGATCATGTAAATGAACTAATTCTTAAAAAAATACCTCTCACAAAAGAAATCTTCAACAACAAAGTATTCCTTAGTGTACCACAAGAGTTTAGAATCCTCACTTTAGCATCTAAACTTCTTAACTTTAGGGAATTATCCAATAATCAAAGAACTTTGTTTGATGGTTATTAACTCTCACTTTTTCTAAAATAAACCAAAAATTACCTTCTCTCACCTTTATTGTTGAGGGTGTTTTACTTAATTATACCTCACTTTTTGTATATTCTACTTGTATATATCTCTCAAATTTTAACTCTTACACCTTCTCACTTAATTATATATTACTTGTTAATCTCACTTTTAAACTATTCAATCAAACTATTC
>CAYQQE010000011.1:8090-9514 GCA_964419915.1 Candidatus Woesearchaeota archaeon | reverse complement strand
AAACTATTCAATCAAACTATTCCATCATTATTTCATCTTTTCTTTTAATCAACTAACTACATTAATAAGTAAATTGATTGTACTTCTTTATCAAACTTACATCTCACTCCAACTTTCTTCGTTTTATTCTCTCCACAATTAATTGATAGTATAAATCAGATTAAAGATTATTTTTAATTCAAATTTATTCAAATAATTCCAATATTTGCTTAAAAATTGTTCGACAAACGTTCGACGAACATTCTATAGAATTATTAGAACATTCGACAAACAATTATAGAAACATATTTATATCAGTATTTCTTCTAATAATCTATGTGGTGGTTATTCAAAAAGACAGACAATATCCAGATAGAACAAAAAATCAATAAAAGAATTAATAGAATAGAAAGTGGATTGATCAATTCATTCAAGAATATTAAAGAAGACATAGATCACTTATTTACTAAAATAGAGGATCAAGAAAATAAATTAAATCTCACAGTATCCAAAATAGAACATCTAGAGAGCAAGCTTTCAGATCAATCAGTTAAGGATGAAATAAAAGAACCTAAAAAAGATAACCAAAAATTAATAGAAATAAATACAATTAGAAGTCTCAAAACAACCATAAATACATTAACAGATACACAATTAAGTCTATTAAAAAAACTTGTAGCATTACAAAAAGAAAACAAAGATAACTGGGTTTTAATGCGTTCGTTAACAGAAGAAGCATACCCAAATAAAAATCCTTTAAAAATCAGATCAACAATTTCTTCTTATTTATCTATTCTAGATGACTTAGGGTTAATACAAAAGAGAAGAAAAGGGAGACAAATTCTATTAAAAATAACAGACCGTTTAAAAGAATTCATACCACCAGAAATAAAAATAAAACCACAAATAAGAAGAAAAAAGAGCTAAAAGTTTTAAGCAAAGATAAAATATTTTAAAATGGATAAAATCCTTAATAACATATACTTTCATGGGACAAAAAGAAAGTATCTAAATGGTATATTAACAAAAGGATTTAAAACTAAATATGGAAGAGCAACATTTACCCAAAATCTAAATTATACATTAAACTACATTGGAAAACAACCAATTAAAGAAAGAATCCTTCTTGTTTTTAAGAATAAAAATATCAAAAAAGCAAAAGATTCTGAAATTATTTTAAATAAAAAACAGAAAATAATTACTGGTTGGCCAAATAGATGGAGGACAGAACAATTTGGATATTACCCCACTAAATTCAAAAAAGAACCTATTTTAAATAAAAGATACCTATTAGCTATTTATAGTTATAATACAGACTTTTTAAATATATTAAACTTTATCTCCAAGGATGCAAGTAAAGCAAATAAATAACAAAAAGACATAGAATTATATTAAAAAAATATTATCTAATAAAGAAATCCTCATTATAAGTCCAAAAATTTCTT
>CAYQQE010000011.1:0-8080 GCA_964419915.1 Candidatus Woesearchaeota archaeon | reverse complement strand
TTTTTAAATATATTAAACTTTATCTTCAAGGATGCAATTAAAGCAAAAATAAATAACAAAAAGACAAAGAATTATATTAAAAAAATCAAAAAAATATTATCTAATAAAGAAATCCAAATTATAAGTCCAAAAATTTCTTTGGACAAATTAGCTAAAATCATAGTATATGGAATGATAAGAAATTTAATTCTTAGGGAAATTAGAGCCACCTATATATCTTTTTTAGTATTAAATGGCTGGGGAATCCACAACCCAAGTCAAGAAACATGTGATAGATGGCTTAAAAAAAGAAAAGATATTATCCAATTCACGAATTCTTTATCTAATCTACTTGATAATATACCCATGCCACCAGATGTAAAAGAAGAGTTTTTACAAGTAAAACAACAAATAACTAAGAACAAAAACTTTTAAGCAAAAATAAAAGATTCTAGAATCCCAACTTCTACCAAAAATCTTATATATTCTAAGGCCATACTTATTATAGAGATAACGAAACCTCAAATTTCTCAATAAAAACCTTTAAATATCTGGTTCGTCTAACACATATTAGTACACCTTATGGTGGGAAATACCCTAAAACAACCTATTTTTAGTAAAAACTAAGCCTTTTCAACAAAAAAGAAGTAAAATGTTAGACCAATTAAAAACTGAACTTACAATAAAAGGTTTTACAAATAGAACAATAGAAACATATATTTATCAAAATCAACAATTTCTAGACTTTATTAAAAAGAAACCACAACAAGCAACAACACAAGATGTTAAGAATTATCTTGCTCATTTAATGGAAAAAGGTACCAAATTATCATCAATCCATTTAATTCTTTCTACATTAAAGTTTTTTTATAAAAAAGTTCTCAAAAAAGATATTTTCATAGATATCGAATTGAAAAAAAAGGAGAAAAAAATACCAGAGGCTTTAACAAAAGAAGAAATTATAACTTTAATATCTACAATCAAAAATCCAAAACACAACTTAATTGTTAAATTAATGTATGCATCAGGATTAAGGGTATTTGAAGCAACAACTATTAAATTAACTAATCTAAATTTAGAAGACAAAACCGGGAAGATATCTGGAAAAGGAAGAAAAGAAAGAATTATCTTATTATCAGACGATTTTATCGAAGATCTTAAAAAGTATCTTAAAAAAAGAAAATATGATTCAGAATACCTATTTCCAAGCAAGAATAATAAAGAAAAACCAATCTCTACTAGATTTGTTCAAAAAATGATAACAAAGGCAGGTAAAAAAGCAGGAATTAAGCAAAGAGTCTATTCTCATCTATTAAGATCTTCATTTGCAACACATTTATTGGAGAATGGAGTGGATTTAAGATATATCCAAACTTTATTAGGTCATTCTGATGTTTCAACAACTCAGATGTACACAAGAGTCTCAACTTCCGAACTTAAAAAAATAAAAAGCCCACTAGATCTATTGAATAAAAACTTCCAATCAAAACCTAAAACTCCTTATGCCACAAACTTTTCATCATTGCTTAAAATTTTCATATAAAATAAAAATAAAAAAATTTAATCTTTGCTAAAAAGTTTATCACTTCTTTTTCTTTTTCTTTCCACGCGCCATTTTAGCTTCACAAACATTACCCTTGCCATCAACATAATACAAGTAGCCAGGTTTACGTTTGACAACGTTTTTTACAACAATACTTCCCATTTTATACCTCCTTTTTTTTATCGACGATAAATAAGGGTTTTCAAGTATATAAATATTTGTATTTTTTGGGTGTAGTAACCCAACTCTACAAATTTACAACAAAATTTATATACTAATCACCTGTTTCCTACTTCTAATAAACAAATTTAACAAAAAATCGGAGGTAATCAAAAATGGCTGAAATGCTTGTTGTAAGAAGTAAAATAAAAGAATATTGTAAAGATTGTAATGTTTCAGGTGATTTTGCCGAAGCATTAAGTAAAAAAGTTGAGGGATTAGTTGCTGATGCTGTTGAAAGAGCAAAAGCTAACGGAAGAAAAACAGTTCAAGCAAGAGACCTTTAACTTTTTTCCTTTTTATTATGAAAGTGTCTATCGAGGAACTTAAAGATGAAATTGAGATATTAAGAAATTCTAAAAAACCAATTATTGTAGAAGGTAAAAGGGATCAGATAGCTCTTAAAAATTTAGGAATAAAATCACTAACATTAAAAAAACCACTATACAAGATAATAGAAACAATTTCAGAGGATAATAAAGGGTGCATAATTTTAACTGACTTAGATAAAGAAGGAAAAAGATTATTTTCTAAATTACAAGAAAATTTAGAAAAACGAAAAGTAAAGATCGATAATAGGTTTAGACTATTTCTGCTAACAAAAACCACATTAAAACAAATCGAAGGTTTAGAAACATATATAAAGAGATTAGAAAATAATTAAAGATTCTCTAGTAATGAATTTAAAACATGTGACGCAGTTTGTTTTTGATACATTAAATGAATACCTTCTTTGATTAGTCTCGCTAAATGTTCTGGATTTTCAATATCTAACTTTACTAATTCATCTAATTCATGAACACAACCAGAATTTCTTGATTCTCCTTCTTTTCTTCCTTCAAGAGAATAACCTCTTAACTCCTTTACCAATCTTGATTTAAACCATTCTCTTTGTTGTTCTGGGATTGTTTGTATTATGTAATCAATCCATAGTGCAAGAAACCTTCCATATCTTCCAGGTCTTGTTTCACTCATTTCTCTCCCCAAATTCCATAACACTTCTATCTTTAATAAAAAATTTATTATAAATCTTCTCTAAAATATCTAAGTCTCTTTTACATTTCTCTTTGATTTTATCTATCTTCCCTTCTTCATATAATCTCTCTATATCTCTGCCCCAAATACTTTCACCTTTTACACTAACACCGTTCATTCTCCCCAAAACATCTAAATTTGTATTAATAAAATTTCCATACTGAGAAAAAAATACCATAATATCAAAATGATTTGAGGTTTCCATCTGCCAAATATTCATATTAATCTTCATAATATCTAAATTATTAACGATACTTCTTACATTTAAAAAAGGAATACTAAATTTATAACCATTATGCGTGATAATCTTAAAATTTTTCTCATTTCTCAGAAAATTCCAAAACTCTTTTAATATTTCTTTTTCGTCTCCAATAAAAAATCTGTAATCTCCACCAAAAACTTTCACGCCAATTAAAATTATCATAGAATAATTAGCATCTAAACTTCTCATCTCTTTATTTATCTTTTTATCCATTAAATATTCTTTAATATTTTCATCTAAAATCTTCAAAGGAACGGTCTCAATATTTAAAAAAATATTTTTCATTATAACAAAGTTCTTATTTTTTCAATATTCTCTGCTATCTTATTTCCATTCTCAGTCAAATTGATAGTTTTAGTTCTTCCTTGCTTCTCAAAATTAACTAACTCTGCCTTCTCCATTTCTTGTAGGATCTTTACAGCATGAGAATAAGTACAATCAACTTCCTTAGCCAAAACACTACCATATCTATTCTTATTATTCTTTCTTAAGGCCACTAATATCATTGCTGGTTTTTTTCTAAAAAAAACATCAAATATATCTTTTTTTTTCTTTACCAAATCTATCCCCCCTATCCTATCTATTACAATATGTGTTTTCCAACTTGTATTTAAAACTTTTCTTTTGCTGCTACAATCTTTTCGTCAAAGAGTATTACCTTTCTATCACATTAGCCAAAACCTTTAAATAAAATATCTGTATTTAAATCTTTATGTTAGATATAAACTTAATAAGAGAAAAACCAGAACTTGTTGAAAAAGACTTAAAGAAAAGAAAAGATGAAGAAAAACTTGTTTGGTTAACAGATCTAATAAAAAAAGACAAAGAATGGAGAACCACAAAACAAAAATTAGATTCCTTAAGACATGAAAGAAATAAGATTTCTGAAGAAATTAATTACCTAATAAAACAGAAAAAGGATTATTCTGAAAAAATAAAAAAAACCAAAAAACTTTCAGAACAAATAAAGGATTTAGAAAAAAAAGAATCTGAGTTACACGAAAAAACAAAGTTTTATTTAACACGTTTACCTAATATTACACATTCAACAGTACCTTATGGCAAAGATAGTTCTGGAAACAAGGTTGTTAGAGTATTTGGTAAAAAACCCAATTTCAAATTTCCAATAAAAAGCCACATAGAATTAATAGAAGGGTTAAATATAGGAGATTTTGAACAAGCAGCAAAAGTTTCAGGCTTTGGTTTTAATTATTTAAAAGGTAAATTAGCAATTCTAGATAGAGCATTAATACAATTTGCTATAGATCAAATAACAAAAAAGAAATATAGATTAGTAGAACCTCCACTACTATTAAGAAGAAAACCATACGAAGGCGTTACAGACTTATCAGATTTTGAAACAATGATGTATAAAATAGAAGATGAAGATTTATATTTAATTGCAACTTCAGAACATCCCATAGCAGCATTATACATGGATAGATTACTTGATAAAAAAGAACTTCCAATAAAACTTGTTGGAGTATCACCTTGTTTTAGAAAAGAAATTGGAAGCCATGGTGTTGATCAAAAAGGGTTATTTAGAGTTCATCAATTTTATAAAGTTGAGCAGTTTATTTTTTGTGAACCAAAAAACTCTTGGAAATTTCACGAAGAATTAATTAAAAATGCAGAGGATATCTTTAAAAAATTAAGATTACCCTTCAGGACAATTAACATTTGTACAGGGGATATAGGAACAGTTGCAGCCAAAAAATATGACTTAGAGGCATGGTCTCCTCGACAAAAGACCTATATAGAAGTGGTTTCATGTTCAAACTGTACAGATTATCAATCAAGAAGATTAAATATAAAATACCAAGATAAAAATAAAAGAGATTTTGTTCATACATTAAATTCAACTGCAATAGCTACAGGAAGAGCCCTAGTTGCCCTACTTGAAAACAATCAACAAAAAGATGGATCGATAAAAGTACCAACAGTTTTACAAAAATATACAGGTTTTAAGAAAATTGAAAAAGAATAAATTAAAAATACTAGCAGCAGGTGATATTCATGGAGACACAAGACTAGCAAAAAAACTTTCAGAAAAAGCAAAAAAAGAAAATGTTGATTTAGTAGTTTTGTGTGGTGATTTAACATATGCAGAATCTTCTACATCCGGAATTATTCATCCATTTGTAAAAAATAAACAAAAAGTTATTCTTATACCAGGAAATCATGAAACTATTGCAACCGCTAATTTTTTAGCAGATATGTACGGTGTTACAAACTTACATGGTTATTCAATACAAATAGATGATATAGGAATTTTTGGTTGTGGCTCAGCTGAAATAGGACCATTTCCAATTAAAGATTCAGATATTTTTAAAATTTTAAAGAAAGGTTCTAATAAAGTAAAAAACTCTAAAAAGAAAATAATGGTAACTCATGTCCATCCAGAAAAAACACTAATGGCCCAATTATCCACCTTTGTTCAAGGTTCAAAAGCAGTTAGAAAAGCAATTAAAGAATTAAAACCAGATTTTTTGTTCTGTTCCCATGTTCATGAAGCAGAGGGTATAGAAGAAAAAATAGGGAAAACAAAGGTAATTAATGTTGGAAGAGAAGGAAAGATTATTGAAATCTAAACTTTTTTATATCTATCGATTTTTTAAAACTAAATGGTTTCATTAATTATTACAGAAAAACCACAAACTTCATTAAAAATAGCTCAAGCTTTATCAGATTCTAAAATAGAAAAAAATTTATATAAAAGAATCCCTTATTATATAATAACACATAAAAACAAGAAGATAGTTGTTGCCTGTGCCGTAGGTCATTTATATAATCTAACAGAAAAAAATAAATCCCAAGATTACCCCATTTTTGATTTAGAATGGCAAGAATCTTATAAAATATCTAAATCCTCAGCTTTCACAAAATCTTATTTAGATTTAATAAAACAATTATCAAAAAAAGCAGATGAATTCTACATAGCAACAGATAAAGACTTAGAAGGAGAATTGATCGGTTATAATGTCTTAAGATTTGCTTGTAATAAAAAAGATGCAAAACGTATGGAATTCTCAACATTAACAAAACAAGACTTAATAGAGGCATTTGAAAATTCAAAACAACACTTAGATCTTAAATTAGCAGAATCAGGAGAGACAAGACATTTCGCTGATTTTTATTGGGGTCTTACAAGTTCAAAAGCACTTATATCTTCAATAAAAAAAGCAGGACAATTCAAAATTCTTTCATCAGGAAGAGTTCAATCCCCAACTCTGACTTTATTATCACATAAAGAATTAGAAATACAAAAATTTAAACCAGAAGATTATTGGCAATTATTCGCTCATATTGACGCTATCAAAGCACTTCATGAAAAAGATAAATTTTGGGAAGAAACAGAAGTTAAAAACATAGAAAAAAAATGTAAAAATAAAAAAGCATTAGTTAAACAAATAAAGAAAAAAGAATATAATGTTTTACCATTACCACCATTCAACATTACATCCCTACAAACAGAAGCTTATAAATTATTCAAATTTTCACCAAAACAAACATTAGATATAGCACAACAATTATATTTATCAGCTTATATATCATATCCAAGAACCTCTTCTGAAAAACTAAATCCAAATATTGACTATAAAAAGATTATAACCTCCTTATCAAAATTCAAAGAATTTTCTAAAATATCAAAAGAATTATTAACAAAATCACTAAATCCAATTCAAGGTAAAAAAATAGATCCAGCACATATAGCAATCTATCCAACATCTTCACCACCAGAATCATTATCCTCTTTCAATCCTCAACAAAAGAAATTATATATCTTGATTATCCAAAGATTTTTATCTTGTTTCTCAGATCCAGCTATCAGAAAATCTTTAGAAATCAAATTTGATATTAACAAAGAAACTTTCATAGCAAAGGGAGTGAAAACATTAGAAAAAGGTTGGTTGGATATTTATCCAGCTAAATTTAAAGAAATAGAGATTCCAGAATTACAAGAAAACAAAGAGTATCCTGTTAAAAAATTAGAGGTAATCCAGGATCAAACAAAACCACCTCAAAGGTATTCACAGGGTTCAATAATTGCAGAAATGGAAAAACGTGGTTTAGGGACAAGAGCCACAAGGTCAAATATTTTACAAACTCTTTATGATAGGGATTATATAAAAGAAAAATCTATTCAAGTAACTAATTTAGGTCTGTCTGTTTCAAAAACTTTAGAAAAATATGTTCCAGATTTGATTTCAGAACAATTAACAAGGCATTTTGAAAAAGAAATGGAGCAAATCCAAGAAGGTAAAAAGAAAAAAGAGCAGGTTCTAGAAGAAGCAAAAGAGATTTTGATAAAAATATCTAAGGAATTTAAGAAAAATGAAGAAAAAATAGGAAAAGAACTTTTAAAAGCTACAAGAGAAACACAAAAACAAGAGTCTATAATCGGAAATTGTCCAAATTGTTCCAGTGATTTAGTCATAAAAAGAAGTAAATATGGATTTTTTGCAGCATGTTCTGGATACCCAAAATGTAAAACAACCTTTTCTCTTCCACCAAATGCTCTAATAAAACCAACAAATGAAACATGCAAGGATTGTAAATTTCCTGTTGTTTTAGTTATAAGAAAAGGCAAAAGACCTTTCAAATACTGTCTATCAAAAGAATGTCCAGCAAAATTAAAATGGTTAGAGCAGATGAATAAAAACAATAACAGTTCTCACTTTTAAATAGAAACGTTTATAAATAAGATATATTTCCCAATCCTCAGAGGTTAAAATGTCATTAGAAAATCAATTACAAGCATTAAATCAAGGAAGAAAAGTTCCTCAACAAGTAATAAGATATGTAGATAAATATAAATCTTATCAAGGTTCTATCCCATTAAATGTACCAGCAATAACACAAGATGGAAGAAGAATGCTTTCTGGTATAGATTATCTTCCAATAAGAACACAATGTTTACAATCACAAACCCCAGAACAAGTAAAAGAACAAGATACATACCTAAATCTAGCAGATTCATGCATCACTTTCGAAGATAAAGCAAAAATACAAACACAATCACCATTATTAACACAAATCCA
>CAYQQE010000010.1:9912-11449 GCA_964419915.1 Candidatus Woesearchaeota archaeon | reverse complement strand
TGGTATTTTCTGGTATTCTCAAATTTAAGTCAGCATAATCTAAGGATACATCTTCGTCATCTTCGTTGTTTTCTGTTACTAATTCCCTAATCATTTTTCTTGTTGAGATTCCTAATTCTGGAATACCTACTTCAACTATAATACCTTTTTCATCTTTGTCACCAAGGTTTTCAACCCAGACAGTTAAGGGTAAGGTTTTACCTGCGTTAACATCTGAATTAAAGATAACATCCCTGAGTTTTAGATTGTGTCTTTCTTCATCTATTCTTAAGTAGACTGGTCCATTTGCAAATTCTTTATTATTGTTTTGTGCAGAGACTTCAATTCTAACTCTATAGTTTTCGTTTGCATCTATGTCTTCTGGGATTTCAAGAGTCAATGTTTTTGTATATGTAACTCCTTTTTTAATGTCAAATAAAGGTGTTGTATCTTCAATATCTTTATATTCATAACCTTCAATCCATGTTTTGACTCTGACATCTTTTAAATTTATAATGCTTTTGAAAACTACTAGGACATCAACGTCTTCTCCTCTTTTAACATCTACTATTACTGGTTTGCTATTTGGTCCGATGTTGATTGTAACACCATTTACTTCTACTTTTTTAAAGTTTAAGTCTATATCTGATGCTAAAACAACACTTGTCATAACTAACATTGCTAGAAATACACACAAAATTTTTGCTATGTTTTTCATTTAGTTTCCCCCCAATGTTTATTTTTTAATATATATAATACGTTATTATGGTTGAATTATAACTTATTTATAAATGTTTCTATTTTTAAGTAGAAACTTTAATAAACTTTGTGTTAGTAGTTGTATATTTAAAGATTTTGAATAACCCGTTATAACAAGGAATAACAATGCTAATAAAACTAGGAAAACAGGCTGGAATGAGCAGAATTGTTAATGGTGTTTCATTTAGTGATATAGAGGAATGTATTAAAAATGGGGTAAAGAATAAAGATGGTGGAGATGTTGTTAGTAGTTATAACAATCTAAAAATCAATTTTAATATTCAAAATAATGTTTATATGGTAAAGAGGTTAATTAAGAAATGATATGTCCATTTTGTAAAGGGAATGTTGTAAGGAAAAAGATAAAGTATGAGTTTTTAGGTGAGATATTAGGAATATTTCCTGTTGATGTATGTGTTAAATGCAAAGAGAATTTTTATACTAAAGAAACTTCTACGTTGATTGAGAATATTGCAAAGAAGAAAGGTTTGTGGAATTTGAAAAGTAAAACAAAAATTAGTAAGGTTGGTAATTCTTTGGCTATCAGATTTAATAAGTCTTTAATTAATTTCTTGAAATTGGAGAAAGGTCAAGAGTTTAGTGTATTTCCTGAAAGTAAAGATAAAGTTGTTATTAGTAGGAGTAAATAAATGTGGGGACGGAGGGACTTTCGAACAAAATTTTTCGAACCCCCAATCATCCGGTTTCTTCTCTTAACTGGAGCCGGAGATTTTGCCGTTAAACTACGCCCCCTTTAATCTATTATTCTGTAAAAAGGTATTTAAAGTTTACTTTTTAA
>CAYQQE010000010.1:0-9812 GCA_964419915.1 Candidatus Woesearchaeota archaeon | reverse complement strand
TTTATTTCATTAGAAGAAATAGCACAACCTCTTAGTTTTAAACCCCAGAGTAATCCATCTAGGAAATCTTTTTTTAGGTTTTTAGTAAATAGATCATTAAACAAACCCTTTTCAAAAGCTATAGTCATTAATTCCGTGCTTCTAATAATTTTGGTGTTTTTAGTTTGTTCTTTAAACTCATTTAAATTTTCATGATTGATAGAAACTTTGCTGTGTAATTTACTTTCTAGTAATTCTCTTAAATTGATGGGATCTTCTATTAGCATTCTTGTTGTTCTTTCATCAATGATGCATATGTTGTTATTCTCTATTGATATAACTTCAATTTCCCCTTCTTGTACAATATTTATATTTTTTCCTTTGTTAGTAAAAATATTATTTGATAAATTCATAAGATAATCTTTGTTACCTTTACCAATCTTTAGAACACCATCGTTAAGCATATCCATTATCATTATAGCTTCTAATTTATACTTTTTACCTTTTAATGGGTTTTCGATTAGTTCTTTCCTTACTGATTGTGGGATTACAAAATCTCCTTTGAATTGTTTTTTTAATTTTTCTAAGGTCCACAGTAGATTATTTGTTGCTATACTTATTATACTGCTTGAATCGAAAACCAAATTCATTTGAATAAACCTCTTGTAAATTCTAATCTTTCTTTGATAGACTTTGTTTTTGATAAGGTAACATCTGAAATTCCTGTTTTTCCTGTATAATCTAATAAATCCCATTCAGAAATGTTTAGAAGTTTAGCTGTTCTTCCTGCTGAGATTCCATGTTCATAAACCCTAGAACCTTTTACTATCTTTCCTTTTTCCAAGATTTCTTTTATATACTTTTTTAAGTTAGTTTCTAATTTTGAGGTTATAGAGAATATGTATCTTATATTTTTGTGATATTGTTCGTCTTTGTTGTTTTTTAGATTTTGATAGGCTTTTTTTAGATTATGTAAAGTTGTTTTTTGGAATATATTCCAATCTTTATATTGTTGGTATTTGCTTCTTTCGAAGATTTTAGATAGTGAATAAATTAGAACTGCTATTTCTATGGAATGTTCATCTTGAAATACTGTTGAATCGTGAACTGTGTTATTGCTTAGGTCTTTTAATTGTTTAATGTCTTGTTTATGAATTGCTTTAATTGTTTGTTTTAGAATTCTTAGAATATTGTCTTTTATTCTTTGTATCATTTAAACCTCTTTTTAGTTTAAGAAGAATTAAGGTTAAATAAATGTTTTGGTTTTACTATCTACTAAAGTATCTAGCAGTGACTTTTGGACCCATAAGTTCAATCATATTCTTACAATAATTAGTTTGAGCAGTCTGTTTTTCTAAAATTTCTTTGTGTTTATCTGGATTTTGATTTAGAATTTGTTCTGGAATTTTAGTTTCTAGATTTTCAGTATTTTGTTTTCTTTCCATTTTTTGATTAAGGGATTCTTTTATATATAAATATTGTTGTTTTAAATAATATATATCTAATTAATTTTTAGAACATTTTAAATATTAGTTATTATTATTTTTTATAAGTTTTAACGGAGGTTAAGATGAAGACTGAGGAAAATTTAAAAAAGGCTTTTGCTGGAGAGAGCCAAGCAAGAAATAAATATGATTATTTTGCGAAAATAGCTAGGAATGAAGGTTATTTGTATATTGCTAAGATATTTGAAGAAACTGCTTTGAATGAGATGCAACATGCTAAAGATGAATTTAAGTTGTTGAAAGGTATAGGAAATACAAAAGAAAATTTGAAAGCAGCAATTGAAGGAGAACATTATGAAAATAGTGAGATGTATCCTGGAATGGAAAAAGATGCTAAGAAGGATAGTAATAAAGAAGCTGCTAAGTTGTTTAAGGAAATAACTGAAGTTGAGAAAGAACATGAGAGAAGATATAAGAAGTTATTAGAAATGGTTGAGAAAGGTGGAGTTTATAAAAGAAAAAATAAAATAAGATGGAAATGCAGCAAATGTGGTTATATTTATGAGGGTGAGGAACCACCTGAAAAATGTCCTTCTTGTAAACATACTAAGGAATATTATGAACCAGAATGTATGTGTTTTAAAGAAGGTTGTGAGGTTTGTTGTTAAAATGAAAAAAGAAAAAGAATGTTTTGATTTTGTTGATAAAAAGATTTGTAGAGTTTGTAATTGTGAGATAGATAAATGTGAGTGTGAGAATAAACAAGAAAAAAGGAGTTTTAAATGGCAAGAATAAATGGGATTTATAAATGTGAAATTTGTGGGGATGTTGTTGAGGTTGTTGAGAGTCATGAAGGTGATTTGGTTTGTTGTGGTGAGGAAATGAAATTGATGGAAGAAAAAACAAAAGAAGAAGGTTTAGAGAAACATGTTCCTGTTGTTGAAGTAGGAGGTAATAAAGTAAAAGTGAAAGTTGGTTCAGTGGAACATCCAATGGAAGAGGAACACTGGATTGAGCTAATACAGTTATTTAAAGGTAATAAATTAATATTTGAGAAAAGATTGTATCCAGGGGAGAAGCCAGAAGCAGAATTTTTAGTTGAAGATCTTACAAATATAAAAGCAAAGGAATTATGCAATATCCATGGTTTATGGAGGAATTAAAATGTGGAAATATTTAAGTTTAATTTTTGTTTTATTTTTGATAAGCGGATGTTTTGGTAATACACAAAGTGATATAGTGGATCAACCAGGTAGTCCAGAAATAGTTAAAGAACCACCAAAAACAGTTAGTGTAAAAGAATTTGATATAACAGCTAAAAGATTTGATTTTACTCCATCTACGATAACTGTGAATAAAGGAGATAAAGTTAAGTTGAGAATAAAGAGTATAGATGTTACACATGGTTTTTCACTACCTGAATACGGAATTAGTAGAACTTTAGAACCAAACAAAGATGTTGTGGTTGAATTTGTAGCTGATAAAGCAGGTAGTTTTGAGTTTAGATGTAATGTCTTTTGTGGTTCAAGTCATGGTGAAATGAAAGGGATGTTGATTGTATTATGACAGACCTTTTATTAGCTCAGAAAATAGTTTTTATTTTAGGTTTTGTTAATATCTTAGGTTTGTTATTAGTTTTATTTTTATGTAGATGTTTAGGATTTAGATTGCATATAAGTAGGAGTAAATTTTATAATTATCATTGTTATTATTTGTGGATATTTATAATTTCAGTTTTAGTACATGTTGTGTTTGCGTTTATTGCTTTTGGAAATCCATTTAAATAAGGTTAGAAAATCTTATATAGACAAAAGAAAGAAATTAATTTTGTAACGAAGAATCCAGAGGATAGAGAACTTGGATTACTTAAGGGGGTTAATATGAGTTATTATTTATGTAGTTATTGTAAGATTTTTGTATTTGATGAAGAAAAAGGAGACAAAAGAGGGAATTTAGAACTTGGAATTAAGTTAGAAGGTATAAAAAAAGATTGGAGATGTCCTGTTTGTAGTAAAGATAAAAGTTATTTAATAGAAATTAATAAGAAAGAATTTGAAGAAAAAAAAGAAATATATGACAGATTGTATCCTGATAAGAAAGAAAAAGATTTGCCTTATTATAGGGATATTGCAAGAGAAAAATTAAGTGGTATTTGTGCTGTGAATATTGTTTGTGATGGTAATCCTGGTAGATTGTGCATGGGTATGAAATATGGAAAGGCTATTGGATTTGGAGGAGCAGGACAGGGAAGGACTTTTGATAATAATTTTAAGGCTTTAGGGAAATATAAATTGAAAATGAGGGTTGTTAAAGAGCATAAAGAACCTAATTATGGGACAGAGTTTTTGGGTTATAAAATTAAAATGCCAGTAATGGTTAGTAGTATTTCTGGTGTTAAGATAAGTATGAACGATGTAATGAGTGAAGAGGAATTTCAAAGAGGAATGATTGAAGGTGCTAAAAAATACGGAACAATTGGTTTAAGTGGAAATACTGTTGATTTTCCTGATCATCCTGGAATTGATATAATAAAAGAGAATAATGGCTGGGGAATTCCTGTTTTTAAACCACAAAAACAAGAAAAATTATTAGAATTGTTTAAGAGAGCAGAAGAGGCAAATTGTTTGGCTATAGGTGTTGATTTAGATGGTTATGGAAGTAAAAATTGGGAGTTAAGAGGAAAGCCTGTTTATAGGAAAAGTGAGAAAGATTTGAAGGAATTAGTTGATTGTACTAAAAAAGCTGTAATATTTAAAGGGATAATGAATATTGAAGATGCAGGAAAAGTTGTTGATTCTGGTGCTAGGGCTTTAGATGTTAGTAATCATGGTGGGAGGGTTCTGGATTATGGAGAAGGTGTTGCTGATGTTTTACCAGAAATTGTTAAGGAATTTAAAGGAAAAATAACAATAATGGCTGACGGTGCTGTTAGGACTGGTTTTGATGTTTTGAAATTATTGGCTTTAGGTGCTGATGTTGTTTTGATTGGAAGACCTTTAGCTAGGATGTCTTTAGCTGGAGGTTCAGAAGCTGTTAAGATGTATTTGGAATATGTTGAAAAAGATTTGAGAAGCGGAATGTTGATGACCAGTTGTGATAATTTAAAAGAGATTAATAAAAAAATACTAATTGGTTGAAATGGGATACAGTAAACTAAATTGAAATATAAACTAATAGTTTTATGATGGAGTAATGTGAAAATTGATGAAGTTTTTAAAATTTTAGAACAAGAGTTTATGAAATATAGAACTCCTGTGGTTGAGGAAGTGGGTGGTGATTATTTTAGAGTTTTAATAAGTGCTATGTTATCTGCTAGAACTAGGGATGAGGTAACAGATAAAGTTTGTAGGAAGTTGTTTGAGAAAGTTAAGAATTTTAAAGATTTTGAAAAATTAAGTCTAAGGGAAATTGAGAGGTTAATTTATGGTGTTGGTTTTTATAAGAACAAAGCAAGGTATTTGAAGAGGTTAAGTAAATTAAAAGAGGTTCCTAATAGTTTTGAAGAATTAATGAAGATAAATGGTGTTGGAAGGAAAGTAGCTAATTTGGTATTGTCAGTTGGTTTTGGAAAAGATGTGGTTTGTGTTGATACACATGTTCATAGGATAACAAATAGGTGGGGTTTTGTAAAAACTAAAAATGTATATGAAACTGAGTTAGAATTGATGAAGAGATTGGATAGGAAATATTGGAAGAAGATAAATAGATTGTTGGTTGCTTATGGACAAAATGTTTGTAAACCTGTAAGGCCTTTATGTAGTGAATGTAAAATACAAAGTTATTGTAAAAGGGTCGGTGTTAAAATAAGTAAATAGAGTTAAATTTATGGAGTAAGTATAATATACAAATATTTATATATTTTAATATGATTCATTATAATTATGAGAAAATTAAAAGATTATGTTGAAAAAATTGGACATGATTATAGTAGAATAGAAAATTCTCTTTGGTATCTTTCTGAATTGGCACGATTGGGAGCAATAGAAATAGATAATTATCTTCGTGGGAGAAATCACGATTTCAGTCATGTTAAAGAATTGGCTGAAATTTTAGGAAAATATCAATTAAAAGATACTGACACTGCTCTTACTAAACCTTTTTTTCCGTATAGTCCTTTTTCGAGAGCTATCAGAAAAAATTCAGATAAAGATATTAAACAGTATTCAGAATTAGCATTAGAAATGAGGTTACTCAGATTTGAACTGGGAAATGTTCCAGCCAATTCTAATAGGTTAGAAGAACTTCGTTCTTTATTGTGTGATTTCTCAAAAGAACTTATTAATGAGCAAGATCAATATGATTATCTTTGTAGATTGGTTGCGTAATTTGCTACTTCGTGTTTTTTTCAGAAAAAAAAGATTTAACAGAACTGTAAATAGTTAAATTAAAATAGGGGTTTTGTTAATAAAAAAACTATGACTAATAGGAATATTGGGTTTTTAATTGTCGGTATTGCTTTGTTAATAGGCTTTATAATTTATACGTTTAATATGGCTATGAAGAAAATTGTTGGTGATACATGTACTCATGGGCCTACCTGTCCTATGTATGGAACTATTAGTTTTCAAACAAGTGTTAGTGTTGGTGTGATGATCTTTGTTATTCTAGTAGGTTTATACTTTATATTCTTTGGTGATAAAACTAAAGCTAAGGAAATTAAACTAACTAAGAAGACTTATAATGGGGTTATGAAGGATTTTAATGATGATGAAAAAAAGATTTTTAATGAAATTGTTAAAGAAAACAGCATCTTTCAATCTGAGCTGGTTGATAGAACTGGTTTAAATAAGGTTAGGGTTACTAGGAGCTTAGATAAATTAGAGGGAAAGGGTTTAATAGAAAGGAAAAGAAGAGGGATGACTAATGTTGTTATTCTAAAACATTGATTATAGTTCACAATTTTTACAATCTAGGTTATTACATATCTTGTTGTATGGTTTCCATTTTAGTGACCATTTTTTAATATTTTTTATTATGTTTATAAAATCTTTCCCACTTTTTGTTAAAGAATATTCACATTTTATTGGGAATTTGGTTGTATCAATTTTTTTAGTTACCAAACCTTCTTTTGTTAATTCTTTTAATCTTGTTGAAAGTATTTTGGGTGTTATTTCTTGTAGGTTATTCTTAAGTTTAGAGTATCTTTTGTATTCTGGTTTTCCTTTGTGTAATTCTAACAGTATAGGTAAGGTCCATCTTTTTCCAATAAAATCCGCTGTTTTGTATACTGTACAATTTTTCATAGTATATTTTAAGATACTATAAGTTATATAAATAAGTATCTTTTTTATACTTAGTATATTGGAGTGTAGAAATGGAAAAACTAACTGAGATGCTATCAGAGGAACATAAGAATATATTGAGGATGATTGAGATTTTATTAGATAAATGTAGTGCAGTTGAATCTGGTAAGGAGTTAGATAAGGATTTTTTTAATAAAATAATAGATTTCATACAAAATTATGCAGATAGGTTTCATCATGCAAAGGAAGAGGATATTTTATTTAAGGAGTTGTGTAAAGATGATGTACAAATGCATTGTAACCCTATTGAGCAAATGTTGTATGAGCATAATTTGGGAAGAGAATTTGTTAAAGGGATGGTAGCTGGTTTGAGGAATAATGATAAAAAAACTATTATTAAAAATGCTAGAGATTATTCGCATTTATTAGAAGAACATATTATGAAAGAAGATAATATCTTGTATCCAATGGCAGAGGAAGTTTTAAATAATAATGTTAAGAGATCTATTATGAAAAAATTTAAGGAAATAGAACTTAAGAATTTGTCTGATATAAATCATAATTTGTCTATATTGGATTAAGTAAAATGGATAAAAACTGGAAGAATGTTAATAATCTTATTGATTATTCAGAAGGCGGAATATTAAGTAAGGACTTATTCAAAGATCAGAGTAAAGATTTGTCTCTATTCTGTATGGCAAAAGGAACAAAGATATCTGATCATACATCAACAAAAAGTGGTTTTGTATATGTTTTAGAGGGGAAAGGTGTTTTTAATCTTGAGGGTAAAGATATCAAAATGCTTCCTGGGGTTTTGATACATATGGAAGCTAATGCTATACATTCTTTGAAAGCAGAAGAGAATACAAGTTTTATACTAATTTTGTGTGGTTGAAACCAGTTTCACATATCTCTTTATAAACGGTTTCAGTTTTTTAGTTAGAAAAGTTTATGGAGGTTGATTTTATGGAAGAAACAACTAAGAAAAAAGAAATGGGTACATTTACGTATGTTCTGATTGGATTACTGATAATTTTTGTTATTACAAGCGGTGTTTTAGGTTTGAAAGTTTTGAAAGGTAACAAAGGTGGTTCAATTACTGGTGCAGTGGTAGGAGTATCTGATGTTATTCCTAAAGGTGTTCCTAAAATTTATGGAAAAGAATTAGGGGTATCTTTTGATGATATTACTCCTGCAAATCCAGGAAAAGCTGATGTTACAATAACTAAATTAGGTAAGCTTGATAATGAAATAAAATTGGAAGGAGAGATGTTGAATAGATATATTAAAATTGCAGGACAGATATCATGTGAGTATTGTTGTGGTGCTAAATCTATAATATTTACAAGTGATGCAGGAAAATATAAAGCAGGAGATGCTGCATGTGGATGTGCACATAGTTATGCAATGAGAGGTTTAGGGAAATATTTGGTTAAGAATACTGATATGAGTGATGATGAGATATTAGAAGAATTAGGAAAATGGAAGACATTGTTTTTCCCAGACATAATGACACAGAAAGCTGGAGTTTTGAAACAGAAAGGAATAGAATTTAATTATATAAATCTAGCTTCAAATAAATATAGAGGTATAGAAAAAGGTGCTACTGGCGGTAGCATGGTAGGAGGTTGCTAAAATGGATAAAAAATTAATTATAACAATAGTGGTTGCAGTATTAATAGGATTAGGTGTGGTATATGTTGTGAGTTTATCTGGCGGATCATCAGGTGCTACTGTAGCCCAAAGTAGTGGCGGAATGGTTGGTGGTTGCTAGAACTTTTTTTTATTTTTTATTATCATTTCAGAAATAAGGAGAAAGTAAGAAGATGAAAAAATCAGGTTTAATTATAATAACTATAATAGTATTGGTTGCGTTATTCGGAATACTCCTGTTGCGAGCAGGAAAGCCAACAGGGAATGTTATAGCAGGAGATGTTTTTGAAGGCATTATAACAAACATGAATCTCCAGCCGCAGGTTCTGGATGGGAAGGGCGTTTATGATAAGAGTTGCCTTGCTGTTGACAATGGCTTGACACAATGCGATGCAGGTATACAGACAGAAAAAGGCCTGTTGAATTTTAATTACAAACATAACATGCACGCTCAAAAATGCATAGATGATGGTGATAATCTTAGAGTTGAAATTTTAGAAGGAGGAAAAGCAATTGTAACAAGAATATGAAAAAATTACTTATTTTTATTTTTTCAATGATAACTGCCTTGTTTTTGGCATTACCTTTTGTTTCAGCTCATTGTCCTTTATGTACTGCAGCTGTTGGAACTGGTGTTGCTGTAACAAGGTTTTATGGAGTGGATGATAGTATTGTTGGTTTGTGGATTGGTGCTTTTGTTATTTCAATAGCTTTATGGTTTGATAAAGAACTTAAAAAGAGAAATAAGAAAATTAAGTTTCAAGGACCTATATTAGCTATGTTATCATTTGTATTGACTGTTGTACCATTTTATATTGGTGGTTTGATAACCTCTTTTAGTATGGTGAGAAGTATGCCAGAGCATCATAGTATGCTTGGTTTGGGTGTTTTAGGAATAGATAAATTGTTAATAGGTATTATTGTTGGTAGTGTTTTGAGTTATTTATGGATGAATTTTGGAAGTATGGTAAGAAATAAAAAAGGTAAGGTGTTTATTCCATTCCAGACGATAATACTGACTGTTGTTACATTAACAGTATTTAGTTTAATTTTTTATTTTATAACTTAAAATGGAAATGAAAGAATTATTAAAGAAAGTGGAGAAATTAAAGAAAGATGAGTTAGATTTAAGCTCTGATGAAGATTTGAGTATTGCGGTAATGAATTTAATTTCTATAGAAGAGCATTTGTATTTTTCTGGTATGAAGACAAGTAAGAAATTATATTTTGATTTGTTAAAAGAGATTAGGGAAACAAGAAAAGAATTGTTAAAAGATTTGTTAAAGAAGCCAGAGGGAGAGGAATGGTGTATTAGTAAACATTTATTGGCTTGTAGTATGAGATTGATAGAGGTTGGGAATAAATATTTAGAAAAAGATAGGAAGAAGGCAGAGAAGATGTTTGTTAGGGCTTTTGATTTATATTCTTTATTTTGGAGTTTAAATTTAAAGTTGATAAGTTCGGATGAGTTAATTGAGGAAAAGGAAAAAGA
>CAYQQE010000009.1:10394-11651 GCA_964419915.1 Candidatus Woesearchaeota archaeon | reverse complement strand
ATTAAGTTTTTGCGAAATGTTTAAAAGTTGAGGTTTATAAGAAGAAATGTTTTAATAATTTTGAAAATGGTAGAAGGGCTTACAGAAAAAGAAAAGAGAGAAGTGAAAGAACTTGATACAATTTGGAAAGAGATTATGGTGGTAAGGGTATTACTTTAAATGTTGAAGATTTTCTTAATGAACTTATTAAAGTTTGATCATATGAAAGATGTTTATAAGGAATAACTCTTAATTCTTTTGATTGGTTATTTTTTAAACGCAATATACTCATCAACACCAAGATAATCTGCTAATTCTTTATTTAGAACAGCATAATATTTTGTTGGTTTCTCTATTACTCCCCATTTTTTCTTATATGATTCATCTCCTATCTCAAGATCATAATATTTCATTCCTCTTTTTATAGCATCTTCAATATCTCTCTTAAGCAAGAAGGTAGGAACAGATCTATTTTTGTATTTTCTATTCCACCAACATCCAAAGTAGTATATACAATCTTTTTCTTGCATTGCAATATGTACCCCAATCAACTCTTCTTTTAGATATGCACTAAGGGTGTAACACTTTTCTTTCCATAGGTGTAATCTTCTATCAAAATCTTTTTTACTTTCTTTCCAAAGCTCTAGAAACCATTTTTTGCTTTTATCTAAGGCATCTTTTTCATTCAAAACTATTCTTAAATCAGGATTTTTCTTTTCAACCCTCTTTAAATCCTTTCTTAAATCATTATCTATTTTTATTTTTTCAAAACTATCTGGAAGTTCTATTATATTTGTGTACTTATCTTTTTCTTTTGTTTTAAAACCTATTGGACAATCAGGATGAATATCAGTTAAAAAGAATGGCTTTGGTAAATTCTTTAAATCTTTTTTATCCAGCCATGCATATGGAAGAAAGGGCAAATCCCTCCAGGTCCAGTAATATTTATCTTTTTCAATTGTCTTTACAAATTCCATTTACTTTTCACCATGATTATGCCAGTTCCAATATACAATGTGCTCATGACTTCTCCAATTACCATTAATACTTTTTAAATATTCTTTTTCTTTCTTTGTAGCTACTAAATGAGCCTCTTCATCAAGTTTTAAACCAAATTTTTCTACTAAGAATTTTTCAATGAGTTCATGCACACATAGTGCTTTGAATGATTTTGCTTTTTCTTTATGGTTAATCTTTTTATCAATAAAAATTTCTTTTCTTCTTCTACTCCACTCTGCTACATGATCCTCTCTCTTTATCCTAATCTTATCAGAAATC
>CAYQQE010000009.1:0-10384 GCA_964419915.1 Candidatus Woesearchaeota archaeon | reverse complement strand
ATCCTATGACTGAAAAATATTAAAGAAATCTTGCCTTTAGAAAACTTTACATTTCTTACAGGAGCTCTTAATAATATCTTAACAAATTCTTTATGCAATGCCTCCTCTTTTTTGTTTCTTGTTGCTTTTTTCATACTTTACTAAGGTTATTTCTAAGTATTATAAATCTTTTGAAAAAAACCAAGAAAACGCATGTTTTAGGTTAAGTTTATATATTTTACTTGTTTATGTTGATATATTTAGAATGAGAAAACAAAAAATTGTGAGAAATAATATGAAAAAATTAAATTCAGATAATAACAATAATTTTATCAAGAGAGGTTCAAGAAGGCCTAGGGAAAGAGATTCCAGGTTTGATAAAAGGGAATCAGGAAGATTTGGTAGAAGATATCCTGGGAAACCAAGTAGAAAGTCTGAACAACAAATTATGCATGAAGTAACTTGCAATAAATGTGGTAAAAAATGTGAGGTTCCTTTCAAGCCAACTCCAGGTAAACCTGTTTACTGCAATGAGTGTTTTAGAGAGAAAGAAAACTTCAGATCAAAAAATAAACCAGATGAATTTGCAAGAGAGTTTGACCAAATAAATAAAAAACTGGATAAAATATTAGAAGCAATGGACGTTGATTAGCTATTAAAAAACCCAAACTACCTGAAATAAAGTCCTAAACCTTTTGGTTGGTTCATTTAATATTTAGAAATTATTTGTTCTTATCAACAATCAGTTGACATTTATCGCAGAACTGCTTCTTTGATTCGCTTCTTGGGGTTACATACCTAGCTTTACACAATCTACAGAAATGGACTATATTATATTCAACCATATTATCTATGCCCCCTAAAAGAATGTTCCCTTCTTTCTGGGTATCTTCTATTACTTAATCCAACAGCCTTTATTTTATTTAGGTAAAGTCTCTCTGTTTTTTCAATAGAAAAAGTTCTGTACTCATTTTGTACCCTTGAAAAATTGTCATAGTCATATTCACATAATAAATTTATTACTTTTCCGGATTTTCCTGCTCTGGCAGTTCTACCTATTCTATGAATATAATCTTTAGGATCTTTTGGAAGATCATAGTTATAAATATAAGAAACATTTTCAATATGTAATCCTCTTGCAGCAACATCAGTACATACTAAAACTCTAATCTTAGCGTTATTAAACAGATTAATTGTCTTGGTTCTTTTATCTTGTGATAATCCACCATGAATAGCAATCGCATTGACTCCATTTTCACAAAGATTTTTTTTGACAAAATCAGTGTTTCTTCTTGTATTACAAAAAATTATTGCTAATCCAGAATTTTCCTGTTTTAGTAAATGTACAAGTAAAGATAACTTCATGTTTTTTTGTATATCGTAATAGATTTGCTTAAGCTTGCTTGAATCAACAAATTTTATTGCTAATATTTCCTTTGGATATACCATATATTTTCTAGATATATCTTTGACATGAGGAGAAATTGTAGCAGAGAAAAGAATGGTCTGTCTTTTTGTTGGACATGCCTTAATAATCTTTTCTAAATCGTCTATGAATCCCATATCAAACATACGGTCTGCTTCATCTAAAATTAATAATTTAACTTTAGAAACATTAATTGTTCTTCTTTTAAGGTGATCCAAAAATCTTCCAGGTGTCGCTACAACAATCTCTGCTCTAGATAATTCACTGATCTGTGGATTTATTGAAACTCCCCCATAAACAGAAATAATATTCAAATGTTTATATTTCGAAAGCTGTTTTAGTGATTCTTTTACTTGTTCTGCCAATTCTCTTGTTGGAGTAATAACTATTGCTTGTAAACCTTCCTTATGTGTTACTTTATCAATTATGCCACAACCAAAGGCTAAAGTTTTACCAGAACCAGTTGCTGATTCTCCTATAACATCTTTTCCTAACATTATATAAGGTAAAGACAATTCCTGGATTTGCGTTGGTCTAGTAATTCCTAATTCTTTAATTGATGTTAATAATTGATGGCTTAAGCCAAAATTTTCAAACGTGTTCATTCTCTTTAACTCATTATATTATTAGCACTTCTCTAGAAAAAGCAAAATGTTCGATAACTAAGCAAGTGCTCTTTCATAAATAATTGTACTTTATTAAATATTAACTCTTTAGATGAGTATATAAACCTTTCGTTTAATTTCTGCTGAAAAGCGTGGTATAGGAATTAATGGAAACAGAGGGAATACCTTATTATTAAATTCAATTAAACAGCAAAAAGCCACTAATTACTAACACTCTCTTGAAAAAGAATATAAAAATCTATACCAATTTAGTTTTTGTTCGGTCAGCGCGTTTTCCAAATTTTTTTTGGATTTTAGAAAAATTTTCAGAATTTCTTGAAAAAAAACCAAAAGCTTTATAAATCCTTATTTTCAAAAAAGAAAATAATGCTGTATTTAATAATTACTACTATGTTCCATATTTATTCTGACTTAAAATAAAGTATAGATAAAAGAATGTACAATGTAGTTAGAATAATCTGGGCCGGTAGCTCAGCCTGGTAGAGCACCTGTTGCAAAGGTGAAACTTTTAAATCAGAGGAAATCAGGTGGTCGCGAGACTTGAAAAAGCGCGAATTCGAATCTCGTCCGGCCCATTCTTAAGGAGAAAAGATGAAGAAAAAAATAATAATCAAAGACCATATTCTTATTCCTGAGCACACTAAACTTACAAAAAAAGAGACTGAAGATTTATTAAAAGATTATAATATTTCTCTTAGACAATTACCAGGTATTTCAAAGAAAGATCCTGCATTATCTTCTTTTGATGTTGTTGCAGGAGATGTTATTAAGATACTAAGAAAAAGTTATACTGATAATCAAACTGTTTTTTATAGGGTGGTTATAGATGAATAAAAATAAATTATTATTAAAAAAATATTTTGAGGACAATCTTCTTGTAGAGGCTGATATAAATTCTTATAATGAGTTTATCATTAAGGGAATTCAGGAAATAGTTCAGGAAACATCTGAGATAATTCCCACAATAATACCAGAGAATGTTACTGAGTTCAAAATCAGATTAGATAAGGTAAGTGTTACTAAACCTGAGATAGTTGAGGCTGATGGAAGCAGGAGAGATATTTATCCTAATGAAGCAAGATTAAGGAAGATTACATATTCTGCACCCATTTATATGGATGTTAGTGTTCATATAGATGGTGTTCAAAGAGAAACATTCAATGCATTAATAGGAAAAATACCAGTAATGTTGAAGAGTAAGTTTTGTCATTTAGATGGTTTAAAGAAAGATGGATTAATAGAGAAAGGAGAAGATCCTAATGATCCAGGTGGTTATTTTATTTTGAATGGTAATGAAAGAGTTTTAATTAATGTTGAGGATTTGGCTTCTAATAAGGTTTTGGTTGAGGAAAGTAAAACAGGTTCTAGTAAGTATGTTGCTAAATTATTTTCTGAGAAAGGATCTGTTAGAATTCCACATGTGTTAGAGCAAATGAAAGATGGTATCTTGTATTTGAGTTTTACAAGTTTTAGCAGAGTTCCTGTTATTAGTCTTATAAAGGCCTTGGGTTTGGTTAAGGACAAGGAAATAATGCGTTTTGTTTCTGATGAGAAAGAATATGGTGATGTTTTTGTTAGTTTATACAACTCAATAGATTTGAAAACAGAAGAGGATGCATTGGAGTTTGTTGCTAGAAAAATTGGTATTAATCAACCTAGAGAAGTGAAATTAGAAAAAGTTCAGGAAAGATTAGATAGATATCTATTACCGCATATTGGTATTAGAAAAGAGGATAGAATATATAAGGCTTATACTCTGTGTAAATTGATTAAGAGATTATTAATGGTTTCTAAAGATGGAATAAAAATAGATGATAAGGATCATTATGCGAATAAGAGAGTGAAATTATCAGGAGATTTGTTAGTTGATTTATTTAGAATTAATTTAAGGGTTTTGATAAATGATATGCTATATAATTTCCAAAGGTTAGTAAAACGAGGTAAGTTTCAATCAACCAGGATTATTATAAGAGAAAAATTATTAACCTCAAGAATCAAGAGTGCGATGGCTACTGGAAGTTGGCCAGGCAATAGAAAAGGTATAAGTCAGAATATTGATAGAACAAATTTTTTAGCTACATTGAGTCATTTGCAAAGGGTGGTTTCTTTATTAAGTTCAACCCAAGAAAATTTTGATGCTAGGGCTTTACATGGTACTCATTGGGGAAGATTGTGTGCTATTGAAACACCTGAAGGAACACCTATTGGTTTGAGGAAAAATATGGCTTTACTATGTAAAATATCACATGAAGATTCAAATGATGAAAAAATAAAGAAAATTTTGGAGACTATAGGTTTAAAGGTGGTATGATGGTTGATGTATATTTAAATCAAAAATTCATTGGAACTGTGGAAAATGGAAAGATATTTGTTGATAATTTCAGGAATGAAAGAAGAAAAGGTAAGATTCCTGAGTTTTTAAATATCAGTTATAATGATAAATACAATGAAATATATATGGATAGTTCTAAGGGCAGAGCAAGAAGACCTTTAATAATTGTTAAAGATGGAAAGAGTTTAGTGACTAATGAGCATATAGATAAATTAAAGAATAATAAATTCACTTGGAATGATTTGGTTGATAGCGGAGTTATTGAATATTTAGATGCCCTTGAAGAAGATGATAGTTATATAGCTTTGAAAGAAGAGGATTTGAATGAGGAACATACACATTTGGAAATAGATCCTATTGTTATATTTGGTTTATGTACCTCTTTGGTTCCTTATGCAAATTGTGGTCAAAGTTCGAGATTAAACAGAGGTCAGAAAACACAAAAACAATCTTTAGGTTTATATGCAACTAATTATCTATTGAGAATGGATACTGATGTTAATTTATTACATTATCCTCAAACACCTATTGTTAGATCTATGTTGTATGATATAGCTGAACAAGATAAGCATCCAGCTGGACAGAATGTTACTATTGCTTTGATGAGTTATGAAGGTTATAATATGCAGGATGCTATTATAATCAATAAGGGAAGTGTTGATAGGGGATTTGCAAGATCAACTTACTTCAGACCTTATTCTGTTGATGAGCTAAGGTATTCTGGTGGTTTGATGGATGAAATTTCTGTTCCTGATAAAGAGGTAAAGGGTTATAAATCAGAGAGAGATTATAGATATTTAGAGGATGATGGTATTGCTTATACAGAAGCAAAAGTTGATGCTGATGATGTTATTGTCGGAAAGACCTCGCCACCAAGATTCTTAGGAGATTTAGAAGAATTTAGTTTAACTGCGAATATAAGAAGAGAAAGTTCTACTACAATAAAACAGGGTGAAAGTGGTATTGTTGATATAGTTATTATTACTGAAAATGAGGAAGGTAATAAATTAGTGCAAGTTAGATTAAGAGATGGAAGAAAACCAGAAATTGGAGATAAATTTGCTTCTAGGCATGGTCAAAAAGGAGTGGTTGGTATGATGGTGGAAGAAGCAGATATACCTTTTACAGCTTCTGGGATCAAACCAGATATTATTTTTTCTCCACATAGTATTCCAAGCAGAATGACTATCTCTCATTTAATTGAGATTATCGCTGGTAAAATTGGTGCTTTAAGTGGCAGAGTTATTGATGGAACAACTTTTGATTCTGAACCTGTATCTGATTTGAGGAAAGAATTATTAGAATTAGGTTTTAAAGAAGATGGAACAGAGACCATGTATAACGGTATTACAGGAGAGAGGTTTGAAGCAAAAATATTTGTTGGTAATATGTATTATCTGAAATTGAAGCATTTGGTTGCTAATAAGATTCATTCAAGAGCATCTGGAAGAATACAATTATTAACTAGACAACCTATTGAGGGTAGATCTAAGGGTGGTGGTTTAAGATTAGGGGAAATGGAGAAAGATTGTTTTGTGGCTCATGGCGCATCTTTATTGTTGAAAGAGAGATTTGATTCTGATAAAACAAATGTTTATGTTTGTGAATCTTGTGGTATGCTAGCTGTTAGTGATGAATATAGAAAGAGGTATTTTTGTACTAAATGTGGAGCTAATGTTGAAATTACTAAAATAGAACTTAGTTATGCTTTTAAGTTGTTACTGGATGAATTAAAGTCTTTATGCATCTATCCTAAATTAATTTTGAGGAGTAAATATTAAAATGTATGTATACAAGCAGATTGATAGTATTGTTTTTGGTTTATTTAGTTCTAGGTTTATTAAAAAGATGGCTAGCGTTAAGATAGTTACTCCGGAATTGTATGATAAAGAAGGTTATCCAGTTGATGGTGGTTTGATGGATGTGAGATTAGGTGTTATAGATCCTGGTTTAAGATGTAAAACTTGTGGTGGGAAAATAAAAGAGTGTAATGGTCATTTTGGTTATATTGATTTAGCTAGACCAGTGATTCATGTTCTGTATGTTAGTAAAATACTAAATTTCTTGAGAAGCACTTGTAATGAATGTGGTGAATTGTTATGTGACGATAAAAAGAAGATTAGTCAACTTAATATTTTGAAAATATTAGATAAGGAAAATAGGGTTGAGCTTAAAAGAAAACAAACAAGAAAATTCATTGCTGCATTAAAGATAGTAAAGAAATGCCCTCATTGTAAAGCTAAACAAAATGAGATTAAATTAGAAAAGCCAACAACTTTTTATGAGGCTGATAAAAGATTATCTCCTATTGATATTAATATTAGGTTAGAGAGAATTAACGATGAGAATGTTGTTTTGCTTGGTTTAAATCCTGATTTTGCAAGACCGGAATGGATGGTTTTGACTATATTGCCTATACCACCTGTTACTATGAGACCGTCTATTACTTTAGAATCTGGTGAAAGAAGCGAGGATGATTTAACACATAAATTAGGTGATGTTGTTAGGATTAATCAAAGATTATTTGAAAATATAAATGCTGGTGCTCCAGAAATTATCATTGAGGATTTATGGGATTTATTACAGTATCATGTTACAACTTTCTTTGATAATACAGTACCTAATGTTCCTCCAGCAAGGCACAGGTCTGGAAGTACTTTAAAGACTTTAGTTGAGAGGATAAAAAGTAAAGAAGGTAGGTTTAGATATAATTTGGCTGGAAAAAGAGTTAATTTTTCTGCTAGGACAGTTATAAGTCCTGATCCTAAGATTGGGTTTGATGAGGTTGGTGTACCTGAACAAATTGCTATAAAATTAACTGTTCCTGAAAGAGTTACTGATTGGAATATTGAGTGGTTAAAGAAATTTATTGAGAATGGTCCAGATAAGTATCCTGGTGCTAATTATATTGTTAGAACTGATGGTAAAAAGAAAAAAATAACAGATGAAACAAGAGAACAATTGTTAGATGAATTAGAAAATGGTTCTATTGTTGAAAGGCATTTAATTGATGGAGATATTTCAATATTTAATAGGCAACCAAGTTTGCATAGAATGAGCATTATGTGTCATAGAATAAGAATACTATCTGGTAAGAGTTTTAGATTAAATCCTGCTGTTTGTCATCCATATAATGCAGATTTCGATGGTGATGAAATGAACTTGCATATTCCACAAAATGAGGAAGCAAGAGCTGAAGCAGAGATATTAATGCAAGTACAAACACAAATAATAACACCTAAGAATGGTGTTAATATTATTGGGTGTGTAGAGGATTCTGTTTCTGGTACTTATTTATTAACAAAAGATATGAGTTTAGATAAAGAAAAAGCAATACAATTATTGTTCTCAATTGGTATTGAATCAATTCCAGAATTTAAGAGTAAGGTAAATGGTAAAGAAATATTTAGTGTTTTGTTACCCAAGGATTTAAATTTTATAGGGAGAAATAAGAGTAATGAGCAGGTTATTATTAAGAATGGTAAATTGGTATCTGGGGTTGTAGATGAAAATATTATTGGAGAGGAAAATGGTGCTTTAATAAAAGAATTGCATAGGGCTTATAATAAGAAATATACTTTAAGTCTTATGAGTAACATATTCAAATTAGGTATAGAGGTTTTATTATTAAGAGGATTTACAACAGGAATTAGTGATACTGATTTGCCAGAAGATGTTGTTAGTAAGATGAAACAATTAAAGGATGAGGCAAGGGTTAAGGTTAAAGAATTAGTTAGTAAATACAGGGGTGGTAAATTAGAGGCATATCCTGGTAAGACTGTTAAAGAAACTTTAGAGGTTATGATTTTAGAGGTTTTGAATGATGTCAGAAATAGGGTTGGTAATATTATTGCAGAAAATGTTAAAGATAATTTTACTATTGTTATGTTAAAATCTGGCGCAAGAGGTAATATACTAAATTTAGCACAAATGGCTGCTTGTGTTGGTCAGCAATCTTTAAGAGGACAGAGAATTGGTGATGGTTATACTGATAGAACTCTATCTATATTTAAAAAACATACTTTAGGCGTTAATGCTAGGGGATTTATTGAACATGGTTTTAAGGAAGGTTTGAATCCTGCTGAGTTTTTCTTTGGTGCTATGACAGGAAGAGATAGTTTAATGGATACTGCTCTGAGAACTCCAAAAAGTGGTTATCTGTATAGGAGATTGGCTAATGCTTTGCAAGATTTGAAGGTTGAGTATGATTATACTGTTAGAGATGCTAATAAAAAAATAATTCAATTTAAGTATGGTGAAGATGGTATTGATGTTAGTAAAAGTGAAAATGGGACTATTAATATTAAAAAAATAATTGAGAGGGTGAAACATGGTTAAAGTAATCCCAGGTAGAATAGCTGATAGAGCTAAGAAGGAACTTAAAAAGGAAAAATTGGATAAAAAAAGTACTGAGAGGTTTTATGAGGAATTAGAGAAGAGGTATCATGAGGCTAAGATTGATCCTGGTGAGAGTATAGGAATAATAACTGCTGAAAGTTTTGGAGAACCGAGTACCCAAATGTCGACGTCATATGATGAGAAAATAATGATTAAACAAGATAATAAGATAAAAATTATTAGGATTGGAGAATTTGTTGATGGAATAATGGAAAAACACGGTTTTATGAAATTTAGAGATTCTAATATAGTTCCTGTAAATAATTTAGAGGTTTATGTTCCAAGTCTTGATCAAGATGAAAAAATAAAATGGAAAAAAGTTGTGGAGTGTAGTAGACATGAATCACCGGAAAAATTAATTGAGATTACAACATATTCTGGAAGAAAAATAGTTTGTACTGATAATCATTCTTTTGTGACAAGGATGAATAATAAAGTGATACCAATAAATGGAAGGGATTTAAAAATAGGTAATAGGATTCCGGTTGTTAAAAATTTAAATCTTTTTGTAGAACCTATGAAGAATGTACAGATAAATCAATATGTTGATGCTCCACAAGAAAAATTAATTGTAAATGAAGAAGGTATGCTTTCAAGAATCGGAACAATTGCAAAACCAATTTTGAATAATATAGAGCTTAATGGTTTAACTGGTTGGTTTGTTGGTGCTTATCTTGCTGAGGGATTTTCAAACTTAGGCCAGGTTGGTATCTCAAATATATATGATAGTTATATAGATAATGCTAAGAAATTTGCTGATAGTATACATATAGACTATAAAGATAGATTTTATGATGGAGAGTATGGTATGGGAAGGATGTTGAGTATACATTCTAGTTTTTTAGCTAGATTTATAAAATCAACTTGCAAAAGTGGATCAAAATTAAAAGAGGTTCCTGAATTTGCATATAATTGTAGTGAAGAATTCGTTTCTGGTTTGTTAAGAGGATATTTTGATGGTGATGGTAATATTGCTGTTGATAGGAAAATGATTAGAGTTTATTCTAATTCAGAAGAGTTGATAAAAGGTATTTCTTTATTATTAAGGAGATTTAGTATATTCTCACATAAGAAAAAAGATAATAAAGGACAGCATTGGTTATTGATTCCTTATAAATATGCTCCATTGTTTTTAGAGAAAATTGGGTCTGATATTGAATATAAGAAGGAGGGTTTGGAGAAATTAGCTGAAATGGCTAAGAAATTTTGGGATGATAAATCTAATGATTATACTGATATGATTTCTGGTTTCGGAAATTTGTTTTATGATACAGCTAAGAAATTAGGTTATAGAACTAGATATATTAATAATTTTACAAAAAGACAGAAAATTGGAAGGACAACTTTGTTTAGATATATAAAAATATTTGAAGATTTAGCTGATAAATTAAAAGTTGATATTAGTGAAGAATTAAAAATTATGAAGAGAATGTTTTATTCTGATATTGTTTGGGATGAAATTAAAGAAATAAAATATGTGAAATCTGAGCATAGGTATGTTTATGATTTAAGTGTTCCTGGTTTAGAAACATTTACTACGTTTGATGGTATAGTTACACATAATACTTTAAATGTATTTCATTTTGCTGGTGTTGCAGAGGTAAGTGTCACAGTTGGATTACC
>CAYQQE010000008.1:0-15528 GCA_964419915.1 Candidatus Woesearchaeota archaeon | reverse complement strand
AAAATTTTAAAATAATAAACATTTCTTTTTCTTTTTTCTCTTTTTACAGCACTTCTTAAAGGAGGCAATTGCTCTACCTCTCCTACGAATTCTTTAATAATCTCATTTAATCTTTCTTCATCAACATCTTTGTGTAAATACATCAATCCAACATATTCTTTTCCAGCTTTCAACAAGACATTAGTTATTCTGGTAGCTTTTTCTAATGCTATTGGCAATACACCAGTCACTCCTGGATCTAACGTACCAGAGTGTCCAGCCTTTTTAATCTCCAAACTACTCTTTACAAAATCAACTATTTGATGAGATGTAGGTCCAGCAGATTTATTTATATTCACAATTCCATAGCTTAGTAACTCTTCCACACTTCTGTCTTTTGGATATTTACCTAAATTTGCATCAATTTCTACCTCTTTCTTTACAAATACTTTTCTATTAATCTCAAAAGGTAACTTTTCCATAAATTTTAAAGAAATAATAAACTATTTAAAATTACTTCTTCCCACTATCACTTATCATCTTCTGGAATCTAAATTTCTGAGAAGCCTCTTTACCCATTACTTTCTTTGCTTCTTTAATTTTTCTTTCTGTTTTTTTCAAAGTCTTTTCCTGTTCACTTACTTCAGGTTTTTTCTTCTTTTTTTCTTCTTCAATCTCTTCTTTTGATGAAACTTTTTCTAAAAGTTTCTCTTTTATTTCTTCTTTCTCTACTCTTTTCTTCTCTTCTCCAACAACTTTCTTTTTCTCTTCCTCTTTCTTCTCAACAGGAGCATCAAACAACTCAGCTCTTATAACCTCACCATCCTTACTAACTCTAACCTTTATCTTTCCAGGAGGCTTTCTCATTCCTCTCTCCCAAATATATTCATTCAAATACCTACCTATTTTAACATTCTCACTCTTCATATGCTTGATTAAATATTCCCTTACAGCTCTTATTGCTTTTTTAGTTCTTTTCCATCTAGGAACCTTTAACCATTCTTTCCTTAAAGGTATCACATGAATTATCTCTTCAGCCATTTTATCTTTTTCCGCTAACGCTTTTTTCTAAAAAGGGTTAAGCTTTTGTCTTTGTTCTTCTCCAACTTCTTTTAACACTAGTATGTCTTCCAGGATGAACTTTTCTTTTTCCATAAATTTTAGGAACAGTCCAAAAAGGAGCCCATTTAGTTTGCCTTCCTTTTTTTGCTAATCTTAATTTTTTACCTAACCACTTAACCATTTTTTAAATCTATTAATATCTCCTTAAATTTTTCATCAGTAATCATACCTTTTATCTGTCCTGATTGAACAGCCTGTGCAACCCCAACAATTGCTTTCAAAGCAATATCAGGATGCGCTGATTTTAAATTACCATATCTTCCTAATGCTTCCTTACTTAAATATTTTCTAGCTATATTTTCTAAAATTTCAATTTGTTTTTTCAATTCTAATTCCTTTTCTACTTCCATTTTATAATTTATCTAAAAAGGATCTTCCTTTGTTTGTTACAATTCTACCCTTTCTACCCTGCTCATTTTGTTTTATCAACTCAGCTTTTTCTAATTGCTGTAATATCTTTCTGATAATATTACCAGATCCCTTATAAAATTTTTCTGGTTTCACGCCTCTATTCTTTTTTCCACCATACTTTACCCTTAACCTTGAAACCCCCATAGGACCATTTAAATATATCCTTCTTAATACAGATGCAGCTCTCTTATACCACCAATCTTTTTCTACTGGTGGTCTTTCTTTAAAAGTTCCAGTTTTAACAAATTCAGCCCATTCCGGAGCTTTTATGTGTTCTATTTTCTTTAAAGCTTCAGCTGCTTTATTTATTAACTCTTCAGCTTTTTTATCATAAACTGTCATGGGATTCTTTAAAAATCAACCCTTTAAAAAGATTTCTGTAGCTTCCATTTAACTCCTTCTTTACTATCTTCTAAAACCACACCTCGCTTCTTTAATCTGTCTCTTATCTTATCTGCTTCCTTCCAATTTTTCTCTTTTCTTGCTTTTTCTCTTTCTTTGATTAATTCTAAAAGCTCTTTACCTATCTTTTCTTCTTTTACTTTATTTAAACCTAAACCAAGAACCCTATCAAAATCTAAAATTACTTTATATTTTTTCTTCCCACCTATTTTTTTATCTTTAATTAGTTCCCATAAAACACCTAAAGCCTTAGGCATATTTAAATCATCATCAATACTCTCTAAAAACCTCTTCTCATATTCTTCTATACTGCCTTTCTCATCTTTGCTTTTTTTAAATTCTTTAACTCTCTCCTTCAAACTCAAAAACCCATTTCTAGCACCTTCTAAATTTTCAAAACTAAAATTCAATTTTTTCCTATAATGAGCACCCAAAACAAGATATCTATAATCTAAAGCATTAAAACCCTTTTCTTCTAAACTTTTTAAAATTATAAAATTCTCACCAGATTTAGCCATCTTATCTTTATCTAAAACCAAAAATTCACCATGTAACCAATAATTAACCCATTTTTTTCCAGTAGCCCCTTCTGTCTGTGCTATTTCATTTGTGTGGTGTACTAGTATATGATCAATACCGCCACAATGTATATCAAAATGTTCCCCCAAATATTTCATAGACATAGCTGATCATTCAACGTGCCATCCAGGAAAGCCCTTACCAAATTTACTATCCCATTCCATTTGTCTTTTTTTATCTTTAGGAGAAAATTTCCACAAAGCAAAATCAGTTATATTTTTTTTATTTTTTATATCAATTCTCGCACCAGCTTTTAATTTCTCTTTTTTCAATTTTGCTAATTTACCATAATCCTTAAATTTAGAACTATCAAAATAAATTCCATCCTCTGTTCTGTAAGTATAACCTTTTTTTTCTAAAATCTCTATTAATTTTAACATCTCTTTTATATGATCAGTAGCTTTACACCATATATCAGGTTCCAAAATATTCAATTTCTTAATATCCTCTTTAAATGCTTTTGTATAAAATATTGCTACATCCCAAACACTTTTCTTTTCTCTTTTAGCTCCTAATTCTAATTTATCTTCTCCTTCATCAGCATCTGAAGTTAAATGACCAACATCAGTTATATTCATCACATGTTTAATCTTAAACTTGTTATACAATAAAACTCTCTTTAAAATATCTTCAAAAATGAAAGTTCTTAAATTACCAATATGAGCATAATTATAGACAGTAGGACCACATGTATAAATACCAACTAATTTTTTTATAGGCTTAAAGACTTCTTTTTTTCTAGTTAATGTATTATACAACTTTAACATATATCAAATAAAAAATAAGAATATATAAATCATGTGGTTGTTATTGCAATTTCTTCTGAAATACTACTACTAACACCTAAATTACAAATATATGTCTTCAAAACAGTTCCTGGAACCTTAAATGTTCCTTTAAATTTACCAATTTTTCCACTTTCAATAGTTTTTGAATTTGGAATATATAACCACCCACTACACTCACCACTTAAACTAGGCTTTCCAGGTAAATAACCACTTCCAGTATTCAAAACAGCAACCTCAACAACATATTCTTTTCCTGTTTTTACTGTGGCAACATCACCTAAACTCCAAACAATAGGTTGATCAAAACTTGGTTGTTCTTGTAACTCAGATTCAGCACCTTTCAAAGCTCTTTCCCACATTTCCTTTACTCTATCTAAACCACCAGTTATTAATCCTAAACCACTTATCAATACTATAACCGCAATAATTATTATAATAATCATACTCAAAGAAATTTCAACTGCCCCTCTTTTTTTCATATTAACACCTTTATACTTATAATTCACAAAACTCCTATAAAAACCTTTCTATAGAAAATTTGAAAATATCTTTTAGAACACAGAAAAGTTTAAAATCTACCCTTCTATTAGATTATATTATGGAATCTGAACTATCTTTAGAAACGCAAACCATATCTAATAACACACATAGGACATCATGGATTACAACAAAACTCCCACCTGAAATACTTTCTAAACTAGATCTTACACTAGATCAATTTTTACTAGAAGAATTAGGTTATCTTGATCCAGAATATATAATAAGTTATCATTGTGATAAATGTGATAAGTATTACGATTCAAAACCAGATTTATCTATCTATATAAGACCAGAAAAACCAGATGAATTTCTTATTGGAGATTATATTTTTATTTGTACAGTTTGCAATGAAGACATCCTCTGTGGGTATATTGAAGAAGGAGATAAACCAAAAATAGAATATATAGAAAGAGATCTTTCTGGAAAATTTATTCCTATACAACCATCATTAATAGATCAACTTCTTACCGAAGCAGAAGCAAGGGTAAGTGAAGGCATAGAACCATGGTCATTAATAGAAAAAGTAAATCCAGAAACAATAACAAATTTATCAAACCAAATAAATTATGATATAAGTGAAAGATTACAAACAATTAAAACTACTTTGGAAAAAGTTGATGCTAGAAGATACACAGAAAGAGTGCTTCCAATAGAGCTCAAAACTTTAGAAGAAGAAATAGATTATATGGATGGATGCGTATTTGAACGACTTTTAACTTATCTTCCAAGAATAACAGTTCCAGATAATCTTAAACCGCTTCTTGTGGGTGTATTAGAACAAGCTAAAAACTCAACTATATCCAAAATAAAAATAGCAGAAGAAGAATTAGAGGTAGCTAAAGAAAACACCCAAAAAACAATAGTCGATGAACAAACAGTTATCTCTCATTTAGAAGATTTAATACAACAATATTCTTAAAATAAAATGGGACAGACGGGATTTGAACCCGTGATTTAGGGTTATTCTTCATAACTCACCTACGTGCCTGAGTAAATCCCTTCAGCGTATTTAGCAGCATTTCTCATGCTTGTGCTCTCCCAGGCTGAGCTACTGTCCCATATTAAATCTCTAAAAATCACTTCTTTTTAAAACTTTCTAACCAAAAATTTAAATACTTTCTTTTTAATTAATTTATCATGAAAAAATCATACAACCCAAAAGAATCAGAAAAGAAATACAAACTATACTGGGAAAAAAATAAAATTTACACTTTCAATCCAAATTCTACAAAACCAATCTACTCGATAGATACCCCACCACCAACAGTTTCAGGTAAAATGCATATAGGTCATGCTTTCTCTTACTCACAACAGGATTTTGTTATAAGATACAAAAGAATGCAAGGTTACAATATTTTTTACCCATTTGGAACAGATGATAATGGTTTGCCAACAGAACGTTTAATAGAAAAAGAAAAAAATATAACGCCTCAGAAAGTAGGAAGAAAAGAATTTATAAAAATATGTTTAAACACTCTAAACAAAGAACTAAGACCTAAATATATACAAGATTGGAAATCTATAGGGATTAGTTGTGATTGGTCTATTTTTTATACAACAATAAACAAACATTGTCAAAAAATCTCACAAAAATCTTTCATAGATTTATATAAACAAAAAAGAGAATACAGAAAAAGAACACCTTTTATGTGGTGCCCAGAATGTCAAACAGCTATTGCTCAGGTAGAATTAAAAGATAAAGAAAAAGAATCTCAATTTGTGTATATAAAATTTGATACATCTATTAATAAACCGATTGTTATAGCAACAACAAGACCAGAATTAATGCCCGCATGCATAGCAATTCATGTTCATCCAGAAGATAAAAGATACAAAGAATTCATAAATCAAAAAGCTAAGATTCCTTTCTTTAACAGAGAAGTTAAAATTTATGCAAATGAAGATGTTAATCCAGATTTTGGATCAGGTGCTGTGTATCACTGTACGTTTGGCGATATGGATGATGCAGAATGGATTGAAAAATTTAAAATTCAACCAATAGAGATTATGGATAAAGATGGAACTCTAAACGAAAAAGCAGGAAAATATCAAGGCCTAAACTCTAAACAAGCAAGAAAAGCGATAATTGAAGATCTACAAAAAGCAGGTTTAATACAAAAAATTGAACCAATAAAACATGTTGTTAATACTCACGAAAGATGTGATACAGAAATTGAAATCTTGATGACAGACCAATGGTTTATTAAGTATTTAGATTTGAAACAACAATTTCTAAAGCAAGGATCTAAATTAAACTGGTATCCAAAACACATGAAAAATCGTTATGATAATTGGGTTAAAGGTTTGAAGTATGATTGGTGTATTTCCCGTCAAAGATATTTTGGAATTCCATTCCCAGTCTGGTATTGTAAAAAATGTAATGAAATAATCCTAGCAGATGAATCACAACTTCCAGTTGATCCATTAACAGACAAACCAAAAGATCCATGTCCAAAATGTAAATCTACATCTTTTGAACCAGAAAAAGATATTCTAGATACGTGGGCAACATCTTCTTTAACACCACAAATAGTAGCTTCATTATTTCCTAAACTTTACAAAAAACTTTATCCAATGAATTTAAGACCACAAGCTCACGATATTATCTCATTTTGGTTGTTTAATACAGTTGTTAAAAGTTATCTTCATAACAAAATAAATCCTTTCAGAGATGTTGTGATTAGTGGTTGGGCATTAGATCCAAAAGGTAAAAAAATGTCTAAGTCAAAAGGCAACATCATAGAACCACAAGAAATGATTCAAAAATATTCAGCAGATTGTCTAAGATTTTGGGCAGCTTCATCTAAATTAGGAGAAGACCTACCATTTCAAGAAAAAGAATTAGTAGCAGCACAAAGATTAACAACAAAATTATGGAATGCGTCTAAGTTCTCCTTTTCACATCTAGAGAATTATAAATTGCAAAAACCTAAAAAATTAGAAATTCTAGATTTATGGTTATTAATAAAATTAAATCAATTAGTGAAATCCTCAACAGATGCCTTTGACAAGTATGAATATTCAAGAACAAAAATAGAAACAGAAAACTTTTTTTGGAATATTTTCTGTGATTATTATCTAGAAATAATCAAAGATAGATTATACAATTCAAATAAAAGAGGACAACAACAAAAAATATCAGCTCAATATACACTTCATTATTCTTTACTTACAATCTTAAAATTATTAGCACCAATAACACCATTCATAACAGAAGAGATCTACCAACATTATTATGCAAAAAAAGAAAAATGCAAATCAATCCATATTTCTTCATGGCCGAAATATGATCCAAAATTAATAAATAAAAAAGCAGAAAAAATAGGAGATAAAACAATACAACTTATTTCAGAAGTAAGAAAATTTAAATCCAAAAACAATAAATCATTAAAAACACCAGTTCTACTAACTTTAGATAAACAAGATAAAGATCTAGAATCAATTTTAGAAGATCTTAAAGCAGTTACAAATGCCAGTAAAATAGATTTCGATAAATTTAATATAAAACTAGTTTAATGTTTTACAGGAACAATCATCTCTCCTTTAACCTTCTCCATCCCAATACCAACAACACTCCAATAATAATCAATAAACTTCTCTACTAATAAATTTTCTCTATTCAACTTATACATCTTAGCCTTTCCAACATCTCTTGTATGTATAACTATTCCTCTTTTAACAAATTCTTTCCAAATTTCTTTTAAAGCACTATAACTCACATTAGAAAACCTAGCTATATCCTTCATAGAATAATCAAATTCAGAATGCACTATCAAAAAACTCCATATTCTATTCTTTACCGTATTTCCTTGTAATTTTAAAAATGCTGATACCATATCCAATTAAAAAACAAACTTATATATAAAAGTTTCTTTTTTATACCTTAAGAGCCAAAATTTTAACTAAACATTTAAATAAATCAAAAACCTATAAAACATATGGTTAAAATAAAAAAAAGTGAATATATTTTATTAAGCAGAACTTTAATCAGAAAACTTTATGATGAAACCTGTTTTGGAAAAGGTTCTTTATATTCAGATAATTTAAAAAAAGGAATTCCTAATGAACATCTTAATAAAGTAGAAACAGTTTTAAATGCTTTAATTAACCAAAATCTATGTGGAAAGAAAAAGAAAAAATATGGTTGGAAATACTTTTTAAACATAAAAAGACTTGACAAAATAAGAGAAATAATCAGAGAGAAAGGAGAAAAATCAATAATTCCAATTTTATTAACATTATAAAATGAACATCAAAGAAAAATACAAATTCAAGAAATTTATAAAAGACCTAAGTACGATTAGAGGACGTCATACAGAGTTAGTTTCGGTTTATATTCCAGCAGGTTACGATATTATAAAAATCATACAGCATCTTTCACAAGAACAAGGGACTGCTTCTAATATCAAAGATAAAACAACAAGAACACATGTTATAGATTCTTTAGAAAAAATGATTAGACATTTACGATTGTTTAAACAAACACCACCTAATGGTTTAGTCGTGTTTTCTGGCAATATCTCAAAAAAAGAATCCCAAACAGATATTCAAGTTTTCTCTATAGAACCACCACAATCTCTTAAATTAAGAATGTACAGATGTGATCAAACCTTTGTCCTAGAACCATTAGAAGAAATGCTAGAAGACACAACAACCTATGGTTTAATTGTTATTGATAGGAGGGAAGCAGATATTGGTTTGTTAAAAGGAACTTCCATAAAAACACTATCTCATTCAACCTCAGATGTGCCTGGGAAAACAAGAGCAGGTGGTCAATCAGCAAAACGTTTTGAATCTTTAAGAAAACTTTCAGCAATTGATTTTTACAAAAGAATATCAGATAAATCAAATAAAGAATTCTTACAAAAAAAAGAATTAAAGGGCATCTTATTGGGTGGACCAGGACTAACAAAAGAAGAATTCCTAGAGTATCTAAACACAGAACTTAAAAATAAAGTTATGGCTATTAAAGATCTTTCTTATACAGGAGATTTTGGATTAAAAGAATTAGTAGAAAAATCAAAGGATGTTCTAGTAAAAGAAGAAATTATAGAAGAAAAAGAAATAGTAAATAGATTCTTAAAATTATTAGCAACAGCAACAGAAAAAGTTGCTTATGGTATTGCAGAAGTAAAAAAAGCACTAGAAATAGGAGCAGTAGAAATTCTATTAATTTCAGAATCTCTAGAAGATGTACTTATAGAGTCTTTAGAAGAATCAACATCACAAACAGGAGCAGAATTAAGAATGATTTCAACAGACACAACAGAAGGTAAACAATTAAAAGATTTAGGTGGTGTAGCAGCTATTTTAAGGTTTCCAATTAGTTAAATTTAAAAAAACAAACATTCTATATCCCTATTATGACCAAAGAACTAAAAAAGAAAATAGAAGCAATCCTATTCACAACAGCTAAATTTACATCATTAGATGAAATAGCAAAACTATGTGGTTTTGGTTCAGTTGCTTTAGTAAAACAAGCATTACAAGAATTACAACAAGAATACCAACAAAAGGATTCATTTATGGTTTTAGAAGAAAAAAACAACACATATAAACTCAATATTAAAAAGGAATATCAATACCTAACATCTAAACTTGTATCAGAATTAGAATTCAATATGCCAGTTCAAAAAACATTAGCAATTATTGCTTTCAAAAATCCAGTTTTACAAGCAGAGGTAATTAAAATAAGAGGGAATAAAGCTTATGATCATATCAAACTTCTAAAAGATGAAGGTCTGTTAATATCAGAGAAATCAGGAAGAACAAAACTACTAAAATTAACACCACAATTTTATGATTATTTTGATATAGCAGAACCTCAATTAAAACAAAAATTTGAACAGATAAAAGAAGAAACAAAAGAAAATTAAAAAAAATAATCTCTATCTATTTTTTTCTTTTCTTTTTAGCCATTTGATACCCCTCCTTTTTTAATTTACTGATCATTTTATTGTTAGAAAAAGTTTTTTTTATTATCTCCTTTCATTTTTATTACTTATTATTAATACGTAACTTATTTAAATACTTTTCTATTCATAACATTATGTTTAAATTCCTAAAAGAAAGACTGAGTAGAACAGTTTCTAAAATCTCAGAAGCAATAAAGTCTGAGGATAAAGAAGAACCTAAAAAAGGAGTCTTCAAAAAAGTAAAAGAAAAAGTAACCCATAAAACTTTATCAGAAGACAAATTTGATCAACTCTTTTACGAATTAGAGCTTAGTTTATTAGAGAATAACATAGCTTATGAAATTATAGGAAAAATAAAAGATGATTTAAAACAAGAAATAATAAATCGATCAATAAAAAGAACACAGATTTCACAAAAAATAAAAGAATCATTAAAAAATTCCATTTCTTCATTATTCAAAGAACCTGAAAATTTAATAGAAAAAATAAAACATAAATCAGAAAAACCATTTGTTATTGTTTTCTTTGGTGTAAATGGCGTGGGTAAAACATCAACAATAGCAAAACTAGCAAATTTATTGCAAAAGAACAATCTTACTGTTGTATTAGGAGCAGGAGATTCTTTTAGAAAAGCAGCAATAGAACAACTTGAGGAATTAAGTAAACAATTAAATGTGAAAGTTATAAAGCACGATTATGGCGCAGATCCAGCTGCAGTTTGTTTTGATACAATCTCATATGCTAAAAAAAATAAGATCGATGTAGTCTTATTAGATACAGCAGGAAGACAGCATTCTAACATTAATTTGATGGACGAACTTAAAAAAATAATTAAAGTTACAAAACCAGACGAGAAGATTTTTGTAGGAGAATCAATTACAGGAAATGATTGCATTGACCAATCAAAATTATTTAACGAAGCTATCGATTTTAATTCTATAATATTAACAAAAATAGATGTAGATGAAAAAGGAGGAGCAGCAATCTCTATCTCGTATATAACACAAAAACCAATAATTTATTTAACCAAAGGACAATCACTGAATGATATAGAGAAATTTGATAAAGAAAAAATAATAAAAACATTATTCAAATAAAATGTTAGAAAAACTATCCTCATCATTAAAAAATACATTATCTAAAGTAGCAAAATCTATCTTCATAGATAACTCTTTAATAGAAGAATTAGTAAAAGATCTTCAAAGGTCTTTATTGCAATCCGATGTTAATGTTTCTCTCGTTTTTGAACTTTCAGAAAAAATAAAACAAAGAGCATTAAAAGAAAAACCACCAAAATCTGTTTCTCCAAAAGAACATCTAATAAAAATAGTTTATGAAGAACTAATCAATCTATTCGGAAAAAAATCTTATGAAATAAAAATTGAAAAGAAAAAACCATTTAAAATAATGTTTGTTGGTCTTTATGGCTCTGGAAAAACAACAACCATAGCAAAGATAGCTAATTATTATACTAAAAAAAACTACAAAGTTGCAACTCTAGGTTTAGATGTTCACAGACCAGCAGCACCAACTCAACTTAAACAATTATCAGACCAAATAAACATTCCTTGTTATATTTCAAAAGAAAAAGATCCAATTAAGATTTATAAACAATTTGAAAATGAATATAAAAAATACAATATACTATTAATAGACACAGCAGGAAGAGATGCTTTATCCAAAGATTTAATCAAAGAAATAGAATCTTTAAACAATTTAATCAAACCAGATGAAACTTTATTGGTTATTTCTGCAGATATAGGTCAAGCAGCTCTAGAACAAGCTAAAAAATTCCATGAATCATGCAACATTACAGGAGTAATAGCAACAAAAATGGATGGAACAGCAAAAGGTGGGGGTGCATTAACAGGAGCAGCTGCAACAAAAGCTCCAATAAAATTTATAGGTGTAGGAGAAAAGATAAATGATTTAGAAACTTTTGATCCCACAGGTTTTGTTTCAAGATTACTCGGAATGGGTGACCTAAAAGCTTTATTAGAAAAAGTAGAAGGAGCAATTTCAGAAGAAGAAGCAAAAGATATAGGAAAAAAATTCCTCAAAGGAGAGTTTAATTTGCTTGATTTATATGAACAGATGGAAGCTATGTCAAAAATGGGTTCATTATCCAAAATAACAGAATTAATTCCAGGATTTTCACAATTAAAATTACCTAAGGATCTATTACAAGTTCAAGAAAGTAAATTAAAAAAATGGAAATATATTATTCAATCAATGACAAAAGAAGAATTAGAAAGACCAGATGAAATTTTAAATTCTTCAAGAATGCAAAGAATTGCAAAAGGTTCAGGAACCACAGTAAAGGAAGTTAGAGAATTATTAAAGCAGTACAGACAATCTAAAAAAATAATGAAGCTTATGAAAGGAGAAGAAACAGATGTTAACAAATTAATGAAAAAATTTAAAGGAAAATTACCTAAGGGTTTCTCTATATAAACTTAAAAAGTTTCTAAGATCTCTCTCTACATTCAACGGCAATGACTCTTCATAAGCTTGTCTATTAGTTCTAGCTTCATAAGCTAAATATTCCATTAAACCACCAAATACAGTTAAGCCTCTACTTTCTGTATTCTCCCCAATAAAAAACACACTACCTGAAATAACATCAACACCACAAGAATTATATAATGTTGGTTTTTCTTCATCATTACAACCAACACACCTAAAACAATCATCAAGATCATCACTCCCATATAAACATTCATGACTCAATCCATCTTCATTTAACATTCTTTACCACCTATTAAATCCTTAATCTACTATCACTTCCTCACTTTTTAAAATTTTCGCTACCCCATTTACCCTATCTTTTTCATTCAATTTCATTATTATTACACCCTGCGTATTCCTTCCAATTTCACTTATCCCATTGACAGGAATTCTTATTAATATACCATTTTCACTAATACATATTATCTCATCATCCTCTTTAACAGTTTTAATTCCTATAACCTTACCGTTTCTCTTACTAGTCTTAATATTAATAACTCCTTTCCCGCCTCTTCTAATTAATCTATATTCATCTATATTTGTTCTTTTACCATATCCATTTTCAGTTACAGTCAATAAACTATCCCTAGCAATCTCCATTCCAATAACCATGTCTTTTTCTAATTTCATACCTCTAACACCATAACTATTCCTTCCCATAACTCTAACATCCTCTTCCTTAAATTTAACAGCATTACCATTTGCACTTGCGATTATTAATTTTTGATTACCATCAGTTAATTTAACATCAACTAATTCATCACCATCTAATTTAATAGCTATTATCCCGCCTCTTCTTGGATTACTAAACACATCTAATTTAATTCTTTTAACAATACCCTTTTTAGTAACCATAACCAAATAACCATCAAAACCTTTAATAGGAATCATAGCATTTATCTTTTCATCCTTTAAATTTAATAAATTAATGATAGCTTTACCTCTGCTATATCTAGCACCTTCAGGAATATTATAAGCCTTTAACCAATAAACCTTTCCTTTATCACTAAAAAACAAAATATAATCATGAGTTGAACTAATAAAAATATTCTCTACAAAATCTTCTTCTTTGGTTCCAGCTGCCTTAACACCCTTCCCTCCTCTTCTCTGTTCTTTGTACTCATCTAAACTTATTCTCTTAACATAACCAGAATGTGTAACAGTAACAACCACATTTTCTTCCTCAATTAAATCTTCTACCTCTAATTCTTCTTCCTCTTCCAATATCTCAGTTCTTCTTCCATCACCATATTTTTCTTTTAATTCTAAACATTCTTTCTTGATTATTTCTAAAATTCTTGCTTCAGAACCCAAAATCTCTCTTAATTCTTTAATCAAGTTTAATAAATCATCATATTCTTTCTTTATTTTACCTTGTTCTAATGAAGTTAATCTATGTAATCTCATATCTAAGATAGCTTCAGCTTGCATTTTGCTAATTCTTAGATTTTTTATCAATAAATTCTTAGCTACTAAAGGGCTCTCACTACCTTTGATTAATTTAACAACAAAATCAATATTTTCTAAAGCAGTTCTTAAACCACTTAAAATATGTGCTCGTTTTTCAGCATTTCCTAAATCAAATTCTGTTCTTCTAATAATAACTCTTTTTCTATGTTCAATAAAGAAATACAAAATATCTTTTAAATTCAACAACTTAGGTTGACCAGCAACTAATGCTAAAGAAATCACACCAAATGTTGTTTGTAATTGACTATACTTAAATAAATTATTCCTAACAACTTCTGCATCCTCTCCTTTTTTTAATTCTATAACAATTCTCATTCCTCTTCTATCACTCTCATCCCTAATATCACTTATTCCCTCTATCCTTTTATCCCTAACCAAATTAACAATATTTTCTATCAAAAAACTCTTATTTATCATGTAAGGAATTTCAGTAACTATGATTCTTTTTTTGTCTTTATTATCTTCAATTTCTGTTTTACTTCTTATTTTTATTTTACCTCTACCTGTTTTGTAAGCATTCCTTATTGCACTTTTACCTAAAATAAAACTTCCAGTAGGAAAGTCAGGACCCTTTACAATATTCATTAATTCATCAATAGAGGCATTAGAATTATCAATCAAAAAAATAACAGCATCCAAAACCTCATTCATATTATGTGGAGGAATATTAGTTGCCATACCCACAGCTATTCCTGAAGAACCATTAACTAATAGATTAGGGATTTTGGTTGGTAATATCACAGGTTCTTGACTACTCTCATCATAATTTGGGGTCATCTTAACTGTATTTTTTTCAATATCAGCCAGCATTTCAGAAGATAATCTTGTTAATCTTGCTTCAGTGTATCTCATGCTTGCTTGTTTATCACCATCAATTGAACCCCAATTCCCTTGACCATCTATTAATGGATATCTCAAAGAAAAATTCTGAGCCATTCTTGCTAAAGCATCATAAACAGCAGCATCACCATGAGGATGTAATTCAGCTAAAACCCTACCAACAACATAAGCTGATTTCCTATGTGGTTTGTTATGCTGTAAATTCAATTTGTTCATAGCATACAATATTCTTCTATGCACAGGTTTCAAACCATCATTAACATCTGGTAAAGCTCTTGCTGTAATAACACTCATAGCATAATCTACATATGCTTCCTTCATTTCTTCTTCAATCAATCTTTCTTGAATTTCTTCCATTATAATACCCCATCTATCTCTTGTTGTAATCTGTTAAAAAAATCAACCACAAAATTATGCTTATCTTCAGCTATTTTCCTTCCAGTTTTTGTTAACATGCGTTCTTTAATTTTACTTAATTTTGTTCCAAATTCAATAAGTGGTGTATGTTCTGTTTCATAACCACTACCAATTTCTTTTTCTGAATCTGAATATAGTTTTTGTTTATGTTCTCCTGACCAAGAACAAGCTCTTGCAATACCAATTGCACCAATACAATCTAATTTATCAGCATCATATAAAACTTTAGCTTCAATCGTCTGTGGTTCTTTTTCATTTCTAAATCTGTGTGTTTCTATGCAATGGCAAACATTTTCAATTGTTTCTTTATCTATTTTGTATGCTTCTAAGATATCTCTAGCTAGTCTTGCACTTTCTTCTGCATGACAAATTTTACCATCCAATTCATCTTCTTTTTTTCTTCCAATATCATGAAGTAATACACTCAATTTTATAACAGTCAAATTTCCACCTTCTATTTGACCAATATAATTAGCTAATTTATTCACCCTTTCAACATGACCCCAATCATGTGTTGCAGGAGCACCTTCAAAATATTTTTTTGCTTCTTCTTCAAT
>CAYQQE010000007.1:0-17320 GCA_964419915.1 Candidatus Woesearchaeota archaeon | reverse complement strand
TGAGGTATTATAGGAATAAAGATAAAATCAATAACAAAACCATGAATTAATCTATCTATTAGGTTTCCTAATAAGCCTGCTATTATAAAAGCTATTGGTATTAGTAATGTTTTTTGTTTTATAAAATAATAAATGAAAATTATAATTATAATTAAAGGTAGAATAACTGTTACTAAGAAATTATTTGAAAATAAACCAAAGAGGATACCTGGATTTTGAGAGTAGCTTATATAGAGAATCTTTGGTATTAATATCAAATTTTTTCCTTTGAAAAAAAATTTTGTTAATAGATCCAAGAATGTTATTAATAAAATAATTGAGATTAAGTTTAGGTATTTTTTCATAAATAATTAGAAAAATTTAGTTTATATAAAGTTTTAGGTATTTTTTTATTAAACAGAATTAAAATTTACATAGATTAAAATTTACGCGTCGCCTTCGGCGAACTTTAAAAAATTCACCCGACCAACCACATACGAGCCAAGCAAATTGCCACGATTGGCATCGAGGTTGAGACCACTGTTGCGACCGAACGCCCTCAAACCATTATAAGCTATGTATAAATCTCTACTTCCATTTCCTAATTCATCTGGAACTCCTCTTTGGATTAATCCTGGATCGTTTTTATAGAACTTACCAGATTGTTGTGCAAGTACAGGTGCATGATAAATTTCGCTAAACTCTCCTAAATCAAATCTTGCTCCATACGCAAAATCATCATTATCATCTAAAACAGGAGTTAAAAGTGTTGCTATTGCTGGAAGTTTTACTTCTAAACCATTTGCTTTTGATTGGTTTAATAAATGTTGTTTTAACTCTTCATTATATTCTTCCTTAGGATATAAAGCAAAACTAGGATATAAAGCAAAACCTAAATCTTCGTAATAATCTCTTGGATTTCCAGGTAAAGTACCTTGTTTTAAAGCAATTTCAGATTCTGCTGGAGTTATTGGTCTTGTATTCCATCCTGTTATGTCTCTTACAGCAATGCCTAAAGCATATCTTCTATAAATATTACAGAAATTTATTGGTTGATTTTTTATTAGTTTAGAAGGATCTAGTTCTATGCATCTATTTCCTTGAAATCTTTCATTCATTAGAGAAACAGCTTCTTGCCCAAGTTCATCATAATGAAGTTGAAATATTTGTGGTGTTGGAACTAAAGGTCTGCTATCAATTTTGTATTCTTGTTTAGTTTGTGTTGCCATTTTAATCTACCAATAAGTGGAGAGCACTTATTTATAAAGATTTCGGATTTATCACTAAAGAATAGTATTTTACCATCTGTTTATTGGTTTTTCTTGTGTTAACGATCTTTCTATGTTGCTTATTCTGTAATGCAAATTCTCGAGTCTTGCATTTATTAAATCCAATTTACTTAGAATTAATTGCATATCATTTTCTGGAATTTCGTGTGATGGAGCTAATGGTAGTCCATATGATTCCTTTAATGGCGGTAATTCTGTCAATGGTTTTGGTTTTTTTCTTTTAAATAAACTAAATGGAAACATTTTTTATCACCTCTAATATTTTTTCAGCAAATTCTTCAGCAACTTGTGGACCTTCTGCTGTTACTATTTTATTATCAGCTTCTATTGGTTCACCTGAATATTTTGCTTTTTCCTTTTTAAGCATATCGATACTATCATGATCACCAAAAACAGTACATTTTACACCTTTTAATAAACCTGCCTTTGCTAAAATTCTTGGAGCATAGCAAATAGCAGCAACAACTTTTCCTTTTTCTGCAAATTTTTTAGCTAAATTTAGAAATTCTTCATTTTCATATACTTTGTATTCTTCTACTCCAGAACCACCAACAAAAACAACTGCTTTATAATCATTAATTTTTACATCTTTTATTAATAAATTGGGAGTAATTTTACCATTCAACATTCCTTTTGCTTCTTTTTTAGAGATACTGGTTATATCAACTTTATATTTATTTTTTTCAAAAACCTTTTTAGGTTCGAATAATTCTTCATCCCTAAATTTATTAGGAACAATTACCATTAATATTTTCATTTTTAACCCCTCATATACCGAAACCTTTATATTTTTACGATATATAAAGTTTACTAAAAGGGTGATATAGTTGGTTGAAACAAAAAATATTCTTTACAATGGAAATTACATAAATAAAGGTAGTGGTGGAGAAGAAGCAAGGAATTTTTTAGTTGTGAATGAGATGGGTGCTGGTGTTGAAAGATTTTATTTTTGGTTATTAGATCATTTACCTAAAATGGAGCCCTATGGTTTTGGATATAGAAAAGAAAATATTTACAAAGTTAAAGATATATTTGCTGCTTCTGAAACCTCTTCTTATTGGGGTGTTGTAGAACAAAGAAAAGGATTGCAACAAGATCAGATTTCTAAATATATGGCTACTGTTGGTAGAATGATTAGAGATATGTTTCAGATTTTAAGAGAGTTAAGAATTACAGATGAGAGATTGCAATATTATGATGATAGTAATAAAGGAGATGAAAGTGCAGAAATTGCTTTGAAAGGAATATGGATTGATATGGTAGAAGGAGGTGTTAAAAATCCAACCTCTGTTTTAGGTTTGGGTTCACAAGTAGGTTTTGTTACTTTGCCTGATTTATTTTTTAGATTATTTCCTAAAAGTTCAGATTATGTAGATAGTGAAGTTGATAAATTAAAAGAAACTGGAATAAATGCTAAAGTAAGGGAGGTTTTGAAGAGGAAATTAAAACAGTTTATGATATGGAAAGAAAAAACAGAAAGAGAATTGAGAACTGGTAAGAATTTTAAATTGAGATTTTTAAGGCAGCATTTTAATGTAATAAAGATGTATTTAGGATGGTTAAGGCCTTATTTGAAAAACATTAAGAGGTTGCAAATGTCACAAGAGGACAGGCCTGAAATTATAAGTGCTTTTGAAACTTCTGAAATTGAAATAGAATTATTATTAAAAAAGCATGAATATGAGATACATTCACTTATAAGACCTACTGATGATAGAATTGTTCCTTATAAAAAATATTTTCCTTGTGTTTTAGTCAAGTTTAGATATACTGCAGTACCACAAATGGCTTATCAACAGGAATATCAAAGAGGAGCTATACATACTGGAAGATCTGAAATAGTAACAGAGGGTTATGTTTGTACTCAAGAGGAAATAGACGAATATTTAAAATTACAAGACCAGGAAGATATTGAATTGTTGGGTTCTGTAAATGATGCTATTGAATCATTAGGTGAGGAATTGAATAAATATTTAAGAGAGGCTGGTGAGGTTGTAAAGAAAGAAGAAAAGGAAAGTCCAAAAGGATTTTTTGGAAGTTTTAGTTTTAATTTGAAAAAATATTTTATTGCTGAGAAAAAAGAGAAAAGTGCCAGTGTTTTAGAACCTTTTGGTGCTGTGTTTCATGGCTTTGGAGAAATACTTGGTGCAATGATAAAGATACAGCCAATAAAAAAACCTGGTGTGTTAAGATGGAGCGAAGATTTTGAGAAAGGACAGGCAAAGGGTGATGCTAAAAGGGCTGCTTATCAAATTTACTATATAATGAAAAAGGCATTTGGAATGTTAACAGAATGAAGAAAAAATGGTTAGAAATAAAAAAGGCTTTGGAAAATTATCATCCATATACAAAAGTAAATTATTTGAAAGGGTTATTACCACAGATTAAAGATAAAGAGATAAGAAGAGAGATAGAGAAAGAGATTGAAAAATCGATTGAGGAAATAGAAGTACAAAGATTGTGGAAGAAACATGGATTACCATTTACTAGAAGAGATGAAATAGAAGAAGAAACAAGACAGGAACAAGAAAGTTTAGAAGAGGTAGTAGAAGAGCAAAGACCTGAAGAATTAAAGGGTATAACATATGAAAATGTAAGGGACATATATGAGGATTTAGGAAGATTAAGAGAAAGGAGTTATGAAGGAACATTAAGTGCAAGGGAAAGGGAAAGATTAAATGAGATAGGAGAGGAATTAAGTGAATATAGAAATGTTGTTAATTATGGAGAGGTAAGTGAGGAAACTAGGGAAACATTTAATAGGAGTGAAAATATATTAAAAAAAATAGAAAAATACCAAACAAGATAAAATGCAATTTCATAATGATTACTGGAATTCAATGGATAGGAAAGCTGCTGAAAATATGAATATTAGTCCATCGTATGTTGGTATTTCTACCCCACCTATGGAAGATCAAGTACAGGCTTTGAAAGGTAAAATATTTACTGGTGCTTCTAATATTGAGTTAGGTTTTATGGGACAGAAGAAAGGAAGTATGGGTCAGAGAATGACAACTCCAGAGATGTATGGTAAGGAAGATAGAGAGGCTATAAGACATATGGCTAAAATAAATGAGATTAATTTAACAACTCATGCTACACCAAATATTCAGGGATTTGCTGGTTTAACTAATGAGGGTTTTAAAGAGGAAGTTGCTGAAGATGCTGTTCATGAAATTGAAAGAGCAATAGATTTTGCTGCTGATACTGCTGGAGGAGGACCTGTGGTTTTACATGCAGGTGAATTTCCTACTAATTTTGGAAAATATGAAGAATTTGAAAGATATCCTAAGGAAATGGAGAAGGCTCCTATTTATTTGGCTGATGAAAGAACTGGGCAAATAATACCTTTGAAAACAGATACTCCTATTCCTGTTCCTAAAGGTGGTTATGATAATCCTGAAAGGAATGAAGATGGAACAATAATATGGGAAGAAAAACCATTTACTAAGTTTAGGGAAGAGGCTATAAAACGAGATGAAGATCCTGGAAAATTTTATTATGAGAGTTTTGTTAAAAAGGAAATTGATTTGAATAAAGGTGAAGAAAGAAGATGGGCTATTTCAGCACAGGAAGCAGAGGAAAGTTATAATTATATGAAGAAAATGATTGGTTCTGTTAAAGAACAAGAAAAAATTAATCCTGATCAAGCAAAATATTCTGCTATGAAATATGCTGAACAATTAAGAGCTGCACCACATCCAGGTTCTGATGAGTATGGAGAATTTTTAAAAAATCCAATAAGGTATTTAGAGAAAAATAGTGAAAGAGTTATGGGACAAATAGAATCTTTAAGAGAAATTTCTAGATCTTATGGTGCTAGAGCTTTCCAATCTGAGAAACAAATAGAACATATAAAACCTTTAGAAGAGGTTGGATTACAAAGATCTGCTGAGAATATAGCAAGGTTAGGAATATATGCTTATGATAAAGAAAGAACAATGAAATTACCAAAGCAATTGTACATTGCTCCTGAAAATGTTTTTCCAGAAGGTGGTTATTCTGCACATCCTCAAGAGTTAAAAGAGTTAATTGTTAAATCAAGAGAAGCTATGGCAGAGAAATTAAAAGAAGAGAGAAAAATAAGTATAGGTGAAGCTAGCAGAATAGCTGATGATCATATAAAAGCAACTTTTGATATTGGTCATGCTAATACCTGGAAGAAATATTTTAAGGGTGATGAAAAAGAATTTAATAAATGGTTAATGAAAGAAGTTGATGGTTTGGTAAAATCTGGAATAATTGGTCATGTTCATGTTTCTGATAATTTTGGTTATTATGATGAGCATGTTACACCTGGAGAAGGAACTGCTCCAATACAAGAATTTATGGAGAAATTAAAAGAAAGCGGTTATGATAAACCTGTTATTGTTGAGCCAGCTCATCAAGATTATAAAGCATGGACTGGTTTTATGAGGAATTTAGGAAGTCCTATATATAGAATAGATGGTGTTTTTGGTTCATGGACTGATATAGAAGGAGGTTATTTTGGACAAACAAGAGCTCCTTATTATGTTGTTGGTTCATATGCTCCTGATTATGGTGCTCCTGAAGAGCAAAGAGATTGGATATTATGGAGTAGAGTACAGCTAGAATGAGGTGAAAGAATGAAATTTGAAACAAAAAAGAGGATTAGAGAGGTTAAATATTTCAGAGAAGATATGGAATTAGCTAGAAAATTAGCTGATAGGACATATAAGGAGATGAAAGGTTTTGTTCAGGCTTTGGTATTATTTGGATCAACTGCTAGAGGAAGAAGAGGAGACAGTAGAGATGTTGATATTTTAATAATAATAGATGATGTTCATATTGAATTAACAAGAGATGTTGTTGAGACATATAGAATTGTTTTAGCAAAAATAATTGGTGATTTAGATAAGGATAGGTTACATGTGCAGTCAATGAAATTGAGTAGTTTTTGGGAATATGTAAGAGCTGGAGATCCTATTGCTATTAATATTTTGAGAGATGGTATTGCTTTAATTGATACTGGATTTTTTGATCCTTTGCAAGCATTATTAGATGAAGGAAGGATAAGACCTAGTAGAGAGGCGATGCAAACTTATTTTATAATGTCTAAAGCTAGTAGTAGTAGAGCTAAACAGCATTTATTAACAGCTGCTGTTGATTGTTATTGGGCTGCTATCGATAGCGCACATTCTGCTTTAATGGGTTTAGGTGTTGTTCCGGTTTCACCTGAAGATGTTCCAGATATTTTAGAAGAAAAGCTGGTTAGGAGTGGAATAATAGAGAGAAGGTATATTAATATTATGAGAGAGTTATATATGTTAAGCAAGAAGATAAGTAATAGAGAGATAAGAGAAATAAAAGGTAAGGATTATGATAGATATAGGAAAATGAGCGAGGAATTTGTTGAAAGAATGAAAAAATATATAGAAAAAAGAAAATAAAATTTAAGATAATTTTTGTTCTAATACACTTAATCCTTGTCTGATAATATTTTCTGTCATTAAAGCGTCTTCTTCTGATGGTGTAGCTCTGTATTCTGTTACTAAAGCTGCAGCAACTGCTTGTTTAATGGTGTTAGTTATTTCAGCCATTTGTCTGTATCTATCTGCTGGGTCTTTTTCTTTATTTGCTCTTTTAATCATATCACTAGTTGTAATAAGTCTTAAAGGATCAATAACTCCTCTTTCTTTTAAACCAATGTAATTTTCAGTTTGATAAAGTTGAACTATTTCGTCAACTGGATCTATTTCTTCTGGCATTTTTACCTCCTTGAATTATGATATGTTTAATAAAGAGTTACTGATATATAAAGTTTACTATTATGTTATTACTTTTTAGTTATTAATATATTTTATCATGATGATTATAGTCAATAATTTTAATAATTTTATTGCTTTCATCAACATCATAAATTAGAACAAATGATTTGTCAATGTGAACTCTTTTAGAGCCTTTCATATCTCCTTTTAAGGGTTTAAAATGATAAGGATTTTCACAAATTTGTTTTATTTTTTTATTAATGATATGTAATTGCTTTTTGTTTTTCTTTTCTAATCTTTTAAATGTTTTATATACTCCTTCTTCAATTTGAAGTAGATATTTCATTCAAGGTTAAACTCCTTAGCAAAAGTATCTACTCTAATAAACTTTCCTTTTCTTAATTTATCTAATTTTTCTAAATATTCTTTTTTAGCTATAGGTTCTTCTTTAATAAAAGCTTCCATAAACATTTCTATTTGTTTACTCATACTTATTCCTAGTTCTTTACAAAATTTAGAAAAATTCTTGTATGTTTCTTCTTCTACATTAAACGTTTTTAAAACCATTTTACCCCCTTTGTTATTTAATATTAAATAAGATTATTTAACTTGTATATAAAGTTTTTGGTTATGTTTTAAAGTGAAGAAAAACATTTAGGGATTTTCCTCTGCTTCATGCACCCAGGTTCTTACTTTGTTTACTGCATCTGGATTTACAGAGATACTATTTATTTTGTTTTTAACTAAAAATCTGACAATTTCTTCATAATTACTAGGAGCTTGGCCACAAATAGAAATTGTTTTTCCTTGTTTTTTGAATCCTATTATTATATTTTTCATTGCTTGTAAAACAGCAGGATTTTTTTCATCAAAATAATACATTTTGTTAAGTTTTGTTGAGTCTCTATCAACACCTAAAACAAAACTTGTTAGATCATTAGAACCAATGCTTACACCATCAATAGGCAAGGAAGCAAATGATTCTGGAATTAAAGCCATGGAAGGAACTTCTGCCATTAACCATATTTTGAAGTTTTCATTTCTTTCTAAACCTTGTTGTTGCATAATTTCCAGGCATTTATGAACTTCTTCTGTATTTCTTACGAAAGGGAGCATTACATGTATGTTGTTAAACTCTTGTATTACCTTTTTAATAGCTTGAATTTCTAGGTTAAATACCTCCTTAAATTCTTCTGAGATATAACGACTAATGCCTCTTAAACCCATCATTGGATTTTCTTCTTCTGGTTCAAATTCATCTCCACCCTCTAAATCACGATATTCATTACTTTTGAAATCTGAAAATCTTACAATAACCAGTTTTGGGTAAACAGAGGAAGCTACTTTTTTTATACCTTCATAAATTTTATTAATGTAAATGTTTTGTTCGTTGTTTTTAATTAATAATAAAGGATGTTTTTCTATTTCGCTTGCGATCATAAATTCTAAACGCAGTAAACCTATACCATCAATGTCTAAATCTTTATATTCATCAATTTCATTTGGTTCTCCTAAATTCATGTAGATTTTTGTTTTTACTTCTACATCTTCTAAATATTCTGGTTCTTGTTGTATTGTTGTTTTTCCTTCATAGACCTTCCCATTGGTTCCATCAACTGTTACCATAATATTATCTTTAAGGATCGATGTAGCTTTTTCTGTTCCTACTACACATGGTATGCCTAATTCCCTACTGATGATACTTGCATGTGCAGTTATCCCACCTTCGTCTGTTATTATAGCTGCACATAAATCCATTGTTGGAACCATAGAAGGAGTTGTCATTTTAGTAACTAAGATATCGTCCTTTTCTATTTTTGATAATTCAGAAATATTATGGATTATTTTAACTGCTCCAAAAGCAGTACCTGGACTTGCAGGAATACCTTCTAATAATAAATTACCTTTTAATTCTTCTTGTTTAATTTCTTTTTGGAGTGTTGTTATTGCTCTTGTTTGTAAGATATAAATCCTATTTCTTTCTATAGCAAATTCTATATCTTGAGGTTTTTGATAATGTGTTTCTAATCTTTTTGCATATTCTACTAATCTTATTATTTCATCATTTGTTAAAACCTGTAGATTACCAAAAGAGATTTCCTTTTTTATTGTTTGTATTGTGTTTTCATCTCTTGTGTACATCCATTCTTGTTTATTTATTTTTTTATTAATTATTTTTAGTTTTTCTTTATCAATTGTATAATGATCTGGTTTTATCTCTCCACCAACAATGGCATCTCCTAAACCAAAACCTGCTTCTATTATTATTTCATTTTTGTTATTTGTTGCTGGATTTGCAGTAAAGATAACACCTGATTTTTCTGAATTTATCATTTGTTGGATAACAACAGAGATAAAAACCTGTTCATGTTTATAATTTTGTTTTTTTCTGTAGAAGATAGCTCTTGGTGTGAATAGAGAAGCCCAACATTTTTTAACTGCTTCTACAACATTTTTAGCACCTTTTACATTCACAAAAGTTTCTTGCTGACCTGCGAATGATGCTGTTGGTAAATCTTCAGCTGTTGCTGATGATCTAACTGCTACATATGGTGTATCACGACCCATTTTTACTATGTCTAGAGCATTTCCACCATTTTTTACAATTTCAGGTGAAACATTTAAAATCTCGTATGATTCTTCTATATCTTTTCTTATTTCAAATGGAATTTCTGAATTTATAATTAGGTCATGAATTTGTTTACTTGCTTCTGTAACTTCTTGTGGATTATTTGAATTTATATTAGAAAGAATTAGTGAGATTGGTCGTGTTAATTTGTTTTCTTCTAAGAATTGTTTGTAAGCATATGTTGTTACAACAAAACCAGGTGGTACAGGGAATTTTAATTTGTACATGATGCCTAGGTTCAGAGCTTTACCACCCACTTTTGGAAGATCATTTTCTTTTATTTCTGAAAACCATAAAACATTAGTCATTTTTCACCTCTTTTATTTTGGAAAGTTTGAGGGTTTATAAAGTTTTAGATAGTAAAAATCAGATTTTACCACTTTTCCATATAATTTCAAAATAATTTCTATATGAATCTGCTATTTCTTTTTCTTTTATTAAGATGGCTAAAGGTTGTTGTTTCCATATTATAATCGCGACGTTATTTCCATAGATGTTAGTTGAAGTGAAGGTCTTAAAATTTTTAATAACTTTTTCTTGTGTGAAAGGTAATTTTTCATGTTTTTCATTTGAGACAATCTTTAATTTTATTTTTCTTTTTATTCTTTCATTGTTGTAATGCTTTAGATAAAAAGATAAAACTTCAGAAGCGCCTTCACCTGCTAAAACTAAGATTTCTTTATAATTTAGTTGGTCTTGAAAAATTTTTTTAATAGCTTCCTTTCCTTTAAAAACCAAAGTTTCTTGTTTTTCTTTTTGGGTATTATATTTTTGTTTGAGTAAAGGTAGAATTTGGTTGATGGTTTGTTCTTTTTCTCTTATCAGTTCTTTTAGTTTTTCTGGGTTATTGATTTCGTAATACTTTCTATTATTTTTTGTTATATAACCTATTAATCCATTTTCTGTTAATTTATCTAAGACATCATAAACTGTTCTTCTGTGAATTCCTGATTTTCTTGCTATAATACCTGCTAGAGAAGATCCTAGGTTTAGTAATGTTAAGTATATTTTAGATTCTGTTTTTGTTAATCCTAGGTTTTGTAATTCTTGTTCCATAAGAATTTGGAAGGATTTTGAGTATTTAAGATTTGTGGTGAGTTAGTTAACCACAATAATTTATATTTATAATTGGTTTTGTGGAGTACATGAAAGAATATTTTAGGAAGAAAAGCGTAAGAGAAATTTTAGAACCTATTTTGATAGAAAATGGAATAGACTGGTATAAATATTTACAGAATTCTAATGATGTTTTGGATTATTTACAAGAGAAAGGAGAATTAATGATTAGTAATGATTATTTGATCAAAGATGTGGATGAATTTGATGGTTTGTTGATGATATCTGAAAACAGAGAGATAATACCAGAAGGATATTCATCTTTGAGATTTATTAAAAGAGGTAATGAGATTAAAATACCTAGGATTGGTTCAAGAAGCGCTGTTATTAATGGAAAAGTAAGTTTAGAGAATTTGATAAATGGGACATTGGATAATATTAAAGAAGGAAGTTATAGTGGTTATTCTATAAAAGGAATAAGAAGAGATAGAATAAGGAAGGTAAGATTAATTGATTGTATTAAGGGAAGTGAGTTGTTTGTTTTAGGTGATATAGAAGTAAAACCATATTTTGGAAATAACCCAGATTATTATGGTTTAAGGTGCAATGTTAAAGTTCCTTCAAAATCAGAAGATAAGTTTTATAGTTTTATGATGGAGAATATTTCTATAAGGAAAAAAAGAAGCAGGAATAAAGAATATTTAGCTAGTATATTTGATTTTAGTACAACACATGATTGTGAAGCAAAAGGATGGAATGGTTTGCATTATAGAAGAGTTATTGGAGAGGAATATTCATGTTTACATGAGGTTGCTGCTTATTTTGCTGTTCAGGATTTTATAAATAGAGAAACACATTATGAGGTTCCTTTAAATCCATTTTTATTTCCTTCTGATGAAATGTGGGATTTTTCAAGAAAGTTAAGAAAGAAAACCCTGAAGCAATTTTGGAAAGATGGAAAGTTAAGAAGAAGAACTTTGAATGAGGTCATGTTAGAGATTTTGCTATGGAAGAAATTAGAGAAAGATGGTGTGTTTAAGTGTTTTAAGAAGAGAGGAGATTGGCAAGAAAGAATAAAAGATTATTAATTATTCATTCTTTTGACATTTGCATTTAATTGATATGCTATTGGGAATCCATCTTCATCATAAGTTTTTGAAATGAAAATTCTTTTATTAAAGAACACATCATCAGGAATTCTAGATAAGTATAGATCTTCTACTCGTCCAATTATTAACATGAGTTCAAGTCCTTCATAGAATCTTATATCATCTTCATTTAGTTTTGAAAAATCTTCACCAACCATTCTACTTGTAAGTCTTTGGTAATCCTCATCTGAAAATTCTGTTACTGGTAAAGGAACAATATTATGATATTGTGGATTTATTGAAAAGTCTGTTACTAAACCTAATTCATCAAATTGTTTTCTAAATATTGGTGGTTGGTTGTCTCTTTGATATAAAGCTTCAACTTTGTTAATCTCTATTGTAGTTAGTAACCTATCTAGGTACAGCCTAGGATTTTCCTGAAACCTTTCAACATATTCGTCTATTGCCATTATATCTGTCATTTTAATTGTTAATAGAACATTACTATATAAAGGTTTCTATTATGTTATTACTCCTTAGTTATTATAAATTAGTAAATAATAAAGAGGTTATTTAATTTCAATTTTTCTGCCTTTTTTGATTTGTTTTTTACTTTTTAGTATTGTAATTGTTAGAACACTTCTTTAAAGTAAGTATTAAATATTATAAAAATTTATTGTTAAGTATGAGTTTGAAGGAGTTAATAAAGGAATTAAAATTGAAGGGAATAATAGATGAGAGGGTATTGAGAGCTATATTAAAGATAGACAGAAAATGGTTTGTTTTGGATAAATACAAAAATGAGGCTTATGATGATTATCCATTGAGTATTGGTTTTAATGCTACAATATCACAGCCTTTTACTGTTGCTTTTATGTTAGAGGCTTTAGAGTTGAAAAAAGGAGACAAGGTTTTGGAAATAGGAACTGGTTCTGGATATAATGCTTGTTTGATTGCAGAAATTGTTAAGCCAGGAATTGTTTATACAACTGAGATAGTACATGAATTAGTTGGTTTTGCTAAAGAGAATATTAAGAAAACTGGATTGAAAAATATTAAAGTACTTGAGAAAGATGGAAGTGAAGGTTTAGGTATGAAATTTGATAAAATTGTATTTACTGCTGCTTGTGAAGAAATACCTAAGAATTTATTTAAGAATTTGAAGAAAAATGGAATTTTATTAGTGCCTGTTGGCAGATTTAGTCAGAGAATGTTGAAGTTTAAGAAAAATAAGAAAATTGAGATGGAGGACTTAGGGAGTTTTATTTTTGTACCTATTCGGCATTAATCTTTATACCATCCAATAGCTGATAATTTAACAAATTCTGTAGTAAATCTTATTGGATTATTATAGGGTGCTTCTTTTTCTACATAATTTTTTAGTTCTCTGGAGTTAGTAAGTTCTGCATAGTCTTTTAGTACATCTCTAACTCTTTTGTCTAAATTTGTAGATGCTAAATCAATTGGTACTGGAGTTCCTGTAATAGTGTATCTTTCTCCTGTTTCTGAAACTTCTGTAAATTCACGTGGTTGCATGGATGTTTTAATCTTGCTTAATTCTGTATGGATATTAGATATTCTTGATTGTAAACTGTTATATCTTTCTTTATTTTGGTCACAAAAACTATATAATGTAGGATTCATTGTAAAGCTGTCTTGCATTGTTTTGAAAACATCTTCAAGTCTTGTTAAATCTCCATAACTCCAAGAATTGTCATTTGAAGTACTGGTTAAAGTATCTTGATGGTTTTGTGTTTCAGTTTGTAAAGCATGGTGGTGTATTTTCCCTCTTTGTCTAGTGCTAGATCTTGTAAGTTCTTCGAGTGCGGATAAACCAGTTAAAGCGCCCAAACCATACAATCCATATTTAAGAAATTGTCTTTTACTTTCATCTTTTGCCATTTTAATATAAAAACAACAAAAATTATTTAAAGTTAACTATTATAAAATTAAAATATTTAAGCAAGTTTCTTAATTTCTATACCACATTTACAAGGCAATCTTGAAAAACTTAATCTTAAGGCATCTTTTGCATCTTTTAAATTTTCTTTAGCAACTAATGTGGTAAAGAGTATTTGATCTTTCTTAACTTGGGCTGCTCTTCCTACTGGTTTTCCAAAAGATTTCTGCATTCCTGTTTGCATTCTATCTGCTCCTGCACCTGTAAGCATTTTATTTTCTCTTAGAATATGATGGGGATAGATTTTAATTCTGAAATAATAATTCATATTTCCTATTTTCTTGGTTAACTTTCTGTTAACTAATAATCTTACTGACTCTATCGCATTATGACGTATTTGTATTTTATCCTTAGAAAATAAATTTACTTCATAATCATATTTCTTTTTAGAATCTCCCATATCAAACTTGACTATTTTATGAGGAGGAATTGTTTTAATAAAACCTTTTTTCCTTGTTTGGCTTTTTCTTGTATAAGGTCTTGTTACTTTTCTGTAAGCTGAACCTCTTCTTAGGGTTGCCATTGTGAATCCTCCAGAAAAGAGTCTATTACTTGATCTTCTGGTGTTGATATCAATTTATGTTCAAGATCTATAATATTTGATTCGTCAAATACAGCAATTGACCAATGTATTATTTTACCTAGAATTCCTGATTCTTTTATTAATGATCTGTGTATTCTGGCTCTTAATTTATAAGCTTGAAGATAATTTGGATTAAATTGAATGGCTGTATTTAATAATCTAAGAGCTTTATCTGGTGAACCTGAATTAAAATACGTGTTTGCTGAATGATAATATTCTTCTGGTGTTAATTGTCTCATTTTAGGATATTTCTACTTTACCTCCTAATGCTTGTCCTGGAAGTCCTTTTTCAAAGATAACTCTTAAGGCTCCTTTGTTTCCATGGATATCTTTTATTTTACCTGTAATTTTCTTATCTGCTGGTGAAGTCCATATAACGGTTTTATTTAATAATTCTAGAGCTTTTGCTTTGTCATTCACACCTTCTACTTTAATAATCATTTGATTGGGATGTTGAGTTTTATGACTTCCTCTGTAATTTACAATTGTTCCTTGCATAAGAATCTTATTGAAGAATGGTTTTAAAAAGTTTTCTATTAAGAATTTTTGAGAGATGTAAGTAGTTAAGTGTTGAAGATTGTTAAGAAGAAAACAATCGAAAGTCTTATATAATAGTTTATTATAATTTATTATAAAACATAATAAGGGTGAGAAAAATGGTAAAAATAATGCTAGATTTAGGAGAACATGAAAATAAAATTGTGAATGTTGTAAAGGCTGAATTTGGGTTAAGTAATAAAAATGAAGCAATTAAATTAATAATAGATAAATTTGAACAAGAATTATTGGAACCAAAGTTAAGGCCTAAATTTGTAGAAGAATTGTTGAAAATAGATAAAGAAGAGGGTATTGAATTTAAGAATATGAAAGAACTTAGGAATATGATTGAAAAATAAAATGTATAGATATAAGATTAAACCTAGGTTAAAAAGAATTCTGAAAAAACTTTTTAAAAAAGATAGAGAAGCGTATGAAAGAGTGATGGATAAAATTGAAGAAGTAATAACTTCATCAGATGTTGAACATTATAAGAATTTGAGATATAATCTAAAGGAGTTTAAGAGAGTTCAGATTTGGTCTTTTGTTTTAATTTTTAGATTTGATAAATCGAATAAAATAATTGATTTTGAGAATTATGATCATTATGATAAAATTTATAGATAAATGAAAAGTTTTCTGTTAGGACTTGTGGGTGGGATATGAGTTAAAAAGAAAACCTATTTATAGTTCTAAATTTTAAGAAAGATAATGAAACATACTGCAATCATAACTTTAATTTTAATTGGTTTATTTTTAGGTGCGCAATTAATGGGTTTAGTAATTTTGAATAAATATAATAATAAAGAATTGCCTTTTAATATCAAAAGACCAGAATTCAGACAAGAAACAAGTTCAATCTCGTTATTATTAACTATATTGATAGTAACTGTCTTTGCCTTTTTATTAATAAGATTGCGAGCAAGAAAAGTATGGATGATATGGTTTTTTTTGAGTGTATTTTTTACTTTAGTGATTGCTTTTTCTGTGTTTTTTAATCAATATTTAGCTTTAGTGATAGCTTTGGTTTTGGCTTTTTTGAAAACCTTAAGAAATAATGTTTATTTACATAATTTTACTGAATTATTTATTTATGGTGGTTTGGTAGCGATATTTGCTCCTGTTTTATCTTTAGTTAGTATTACTATATTATTAATTTTAATATCTGTGTATGATATCATAGCAGTTTGGAAGACCAAACATATGATAAAATTAGCTAAATTCCAGACTGAAATGAAAGTATTTGCTGGTTTGTTGATTCCTTATGGTAAGAAAGTAGCTATTTTGGGTGGAGGTGATATAGGATTTCCTTTGTTGTTTGGTGGTGTTATCTTACTGAGTAGTGGATGGTTGAGAGCATTGATAGTTGTTTTATGTGTTAGTGTTGCTTTGAGTTTGTTGTTGTTTAAAGGTAAAAAGAAAAAGTTTTATCCTGCTATGCCTTATCTAACAGCTGGGTGTTTTGTTGGTTATTTGATTGGTTTATTGGTTTAGGGTTTACAAGTTTGATAATAGATAACAATATCCTATATCCTTGCCATGCATAACATCTGTTAATCTTACTCTAAACGTTCTTTGTTCTTCTGGCGTTTCTTTTAACTTATTAGGTGAATTTTTATCAAAAAAGTATCCAATTGTTTCAAAGAAAAATTCTATTTGGTGATATGTTCTAAAAAAAGCTTTTCCTCTTCTATTATCACATGGGAAATTTTTCATTTCTGTATAAGGATCAGGAAGCTTACCATATAATAATCCATCAATATTAGGTATTCTAAAAATAGGTAGATGGTCCCTTGTGAAACCTACTAATAATGCATGTGTTTCTTGACCAATTAGGTCTTGTAAAGAGGTCATTTTATTGTTATATGATTATTTTATATTAAAATTTTTTGATTTAAACCTAAGAAGAAGGTCCCACGGAGGCAAGACCATTTCTTCTCAGGAAAAAGAGGTGATCTTAATTACGATGCTTCGTATCTTTCATTAATTTCAAATTTGGTTGAATGACAAATGCATTCTATTTTAGGCATTTCACCTTCTAAGGTGTAAATTATTCCACAATCCTTGCATTTAACTTCTGTCATTCCCTTAACCCCCATTTGTTACTTTAAAGTAAGCAAAACTTATATATAAATGTTTCGGTTGTTTTAATTATGAAGTAGTTATCTATAGTATGGTGAAACATGAGAATAATTTTGTTTAAATATTGTGATATATGTTAACAAATATAGTATGTAACAAGTTCTATATAAAGTTTTTGGTTTTAATTCATTGTTACCTTAAAGGGTGTTAATTCAAACAAAAAAATTTATTTCTTTTTTCGTGGTTCTTTATCCCATCTCGCACTTTTACATTTAGGGCATATCAAAGGTTTTTCTTTTTGAGAACGAGGCAACCATTCATTACCACAATTATTACATTTATACCCTTTCATTTTAATCTGTATTTCTGGCATATAACCAATAAAACA